>DATAAP010000621.1:0-9252 GCA_036260035.1 Alphaproteobacteria bacterium
CCCACACCAGCTTGCGGATGTCCGGGTAGCTCTGGATCATCCCCATCTCTTTCGAGAGCTCGTAGAGCTTCATGATCGCCTCGGCGTGGCCCTCGTTGAACACCGCCGGCACGTCGGAGCTCTTCTCGAACCACCAGTCGAAGAAATCGGTCTCGAGGTTGCTCTGCTTGCCGACTGCGGCGAAAACCTCGGCGCGGTTGGCAAGCGCGTAGCGCGCCGAGTCGCGGAACATGTGGTTGAATTCGCGGTAGGCGGCTGTCTTCTGCGCGAGCCGCTCGGGATAGGCGATGTTCACCGCGCTGACGAAGCGCATCTTGAACATCTCGATGTTGTCGCGGCCGGACTCGACGAGGTTGCGGAACTCGCCAGACTTCTTAGCGCGGTAGGCCTGGCTGTGGATCAGGGTCGCGGCGTCGATCTGGCCGGCGGCCAGCGCGCCGGGCAGGTTCGGCGCCTGGATCTCAATCTGCTTGATGTCCCCGCCCTCCAGCGCCGCATTCAGGCCGTGCTTGTACTGGAGGGCGAAGCGCACCTGGGTGTAGCCGGTGGAGCGCAGCCCGTAGGAGCCGAGCGTCTTGCCTTTGAGGTCCTGCGGCTTCTGCAGCGGGCTGTCCTTCTTAACCCACACGCCGCCGCCCTCGCCGCCCGCGGACTGCTGCAGTGCGGCGCTCATCACGCGCAGATCAAGGCCGCGCGCCACGGCGGGGGGAATGCCGATCACCGCCGTCATGATGACGTCGTACTGCTTCGCCGAGGTCGCCTGGATGAGCTGCGGGATGGCGAGGCCGCGCGCCTCGACCGTGATCAGGTCGGACGTCACCTTGCCATTCATCATCGCCCAGGTCACCGCGTCATAGGCGGGATCGAGCAGATAGGCGTAGGTGATCTTCTCCTTCGCTTGGGCGAAGCCCGGCCTCGCCACCGTCATCAGGGCGGGTGCCGCCAGCAGTTTGAGGACCTTACGCCGCTTCATGACTCTCCTCCGGTTTCCGCGAGTTCAGGCTGCGCGCCCAACAGCCCCATCAGACGCCGACGCTCTTCGGCAAGATCGCTGCGCGCCAGCGCGCGCGGGCGCGGTGCCCTGACATCCAGCACGTCAACCACGCGCGTCGGCTTGCTCGACAGCACGATGATCCGGTCGGCGAGCTGCAGCGCCTCATCGACGTCGTGGGTGACGAACACCACGGTCTTACCGGTCGTCTGCCACACGCGTTCCATTTCCGCGCGGAGGCGCTGGCGCGTGTTCGGATCGAGCGCCGAGAACGGCTCGTCCATCAGGACGATCTGCGGGTCGACCGCCAAGGCCCGCGCAATCGCGACACGCTGGCGTTCGCCGCCCGACAGCATCGATGGATATTTATGAGCGTCGTGCGCGAGGCCCACCAGCGCGAGCAGCTCCTTGGCGCGGACAGTGCGCGCCTCGCGTCCGCCAGCGCCGTCGCGCAATTCGGAGCCCAGAAGCACGTTGCCGAGGGCCGTGCGCCAAGGCACGAGCCGCGGCGACTGGAAAACGAAGGCGATATCCGGCCAGGCCTCGTGCGGTGCGCGGCCGTTGACCGTCACGTCGCCGCGGGAGACGTCGAGCAGGCCGCCAATGACGCGCAAAGATGTCGACTTGCCGCAGCCGGATGGGCCGAGGATGCAAACGAACTCGCCATGGCGCACCTCGAAGCTGAGCTGCTCGTAGATCCGATCTCCGCCCAGCACGACTTCGACGTCGCGGAAGACAATGATCGGCGCGGTCGCCCGCGATGCACCGTCCATCCGACCCTCCATAAATTACTTTAGGCTTGAAATATTCGGGGCGGCAAGGGGCGGTGCCGCGCGCCGTCACGCGCGCGGCGTGATCTCAGCGCGCAATCCGCAACTCACGACAACTTAGAGAACGTCCTTGATTCGCAAGAGCGCGTACGCCGAAAGCGTGGCGACGTCCTTGATCCGGCCATCGGCGACGAGCGTCGCGAATTCGGCGACGGGAAACCTGCGGCAGACGAGGTCGCCCTCCTCCGGCCCGAGCAATGCCTCACCCTGCGTCAGTTCCTGCGCGAGAAATACGTGCATGGGCTGGTTCATGAAGCCGTAGGCCATCCACAGGTCGCCGAGATGCGTCATGCGGCCGGCCGTGAGGCCGGTCTCCTCCTTCAGCTCGCCGGCAGCGATCATTTCTGGGCTCGCATCGGGATGCTCCTCCCACGTGCCTTGCGGGAACTCCCAGAACCGGCCCTGCACCGGATAGCGGTACTGCTCGACGAGGTGGAAATGGCCCTGATCGATCGGAATGATCAGCGAGAAGGGCGGCTTGGTGACGACGCCGTAGATGCCTTCAGAGCCGTCCGGGCGGCGGATCTTGTCCTCGCGCAGGGCCATCCACTGATTGCGGTACACCTCGCGCGAGGAGAGCTTTTTGATCGTCATCCGTATCGGCGGCGTGTGACGCCGTCAGCCTTCCTTCACCTTATTGCGGAGTACGCCGATGCCGGTGATCTCGATCTCGCACACGTCACCCACTTTCATGAACTCGGGTGGCTTGCGCGCGAAGCCGACGCCGCCGGGCGTTCCCGTCACGATCACGTCGCCGGCCTTCAGGATCGTAAAGGTGGAGATGTAGGTGATCAGCGCTGGCACGTCGAAGATCATCATGTCGATCGTCGCCTGCTGCTTGATCACGCCATTGACCCGCGTGGTCAGCGTCTGGCTGGTGATGTCCGGCAGCTCGTCGGGCGTCACCATCCACGGGCCGAAGGGCCCGGTCCCGACGAAATTCTTGCCCGGCGTGAACTGGCTCGTGTGGCGCTGCCAGTCACGGACGCTGACATCGTTGTAGATCGAATAGCCGGCGATGTGGCTCATCGCCTTCTGTCGCGGGATGCGCCGGCCGGTCTTGCCGATGATCACAACCAGCTCGCCTTCCCAGTCGAGCATCTGCGATTCCTTTGGCTTGAGGATCGGCTGCTCGTGCCCGACTTGGCTGTCCGCCCAACGCGTGAACAGGGTCGGGTTGGCTGTCGTCGGCCGGCCCGTCTCTTCGCGATGCTCGTGGTAGTTCAAGCCGACGCAGACGATCTTGCGGGCGTCAGGTATCACCGGCAGGTACTTGATCCGCGACAGCTTGTGGTCCGGCTTCTTGCCCTGCGCCGCCTTGGTGAGCGCCTTGAGGGCGCCGTCGACGATCGCCGCCCGCAAGGTCGGGTATTTCTTGCCAAAGCGCTTGCCGAGATCGACCACCCCGGCCTCCCTCCCCTCGCCGACGACCGCGCCGTAGCTTGCTTTGCCGCCGGCACTGAAACTCAGAAATTTCATGTCCTCCCCCAGTCTCGCCCGCCTCAAGCCTGATTAGCGGGGTTCTGACGTTAAGGCAATCGCAGGTGGCCGATTTGGCTACGAAATTCACCTGCTTTTCGCAACTGCGAAGAGCGAAATGTAACTTGCTGGTTGAATAGTTTTGGCTGCTGCCGCGTTATAGGGTCGACCCGACGCTCCGGAAGGGCTCCATGATCAAACGCCTTGCCGCTCTCGCCATCCCGCTCCTGGCTTTGGCCGCTGCTCCTGCGAAAGCCGACGGCTGGAAGCATAAGCACCATGGCCATCACTGGCATGGGCATCATCATCATCACAAACATCATTGGCATGGCCACCGGCATGGCAGCGCCAGCATCGTGTTCTGGAGCGGGCCGGTCTACCGGCCCTACTATCCGCCGCCGCGCGTCGTCTACGCGCCGCCGCCGGTGGTCTATGCGCCCGCACCCGCGCCGGTGGTTTACGCGCCGGCCGTGAACGCCGTACCGACAGGTGATTTCCGCGACGCCGAGGGCCGCTACTGCCGGGAGTACCAGCGCACCGCCACCATCGACGGCCGCGAGCAGCAGATCTACGGCACCGCCTGCCTCATGCCGGACGGCGCTTGGCGGATCGTCAGCGAGTAAACGCCGCGTCGCGGAGCTTGGCGGCACCGCCGCCAGGCGGCACGGACCGGATCAGCAGCGCACAGAGGCCGGCGGCGATCGCTGCGGCGAGCGAACTCCACCACAGCGCATCGTACGCTCCCGACAATTCGAACACGTAGCCGCCAGCGAATGCGCCGGCAGCGCCGCCTACTGCGTGGCCGGCCGAGATCAGGCCCATCGCAAGCCCCATCACGCGCGTGCCGAGATGCGAAGCCGCCAGACTCGCCGTTACCGGCACCGTCGCATAGTCGACAACGCCAAAGATCACCGCAAACAGGACAAGACGCTCGTAATCGGATTCCACGCTCATCAACAGCAGGAAGGCGAGCCCACGCACGACATAGATCGTGGCGAGCAGAACGGGTCGGTTCACCCGGTCGGTGAGCCAGCCGGCCAGCACCATGCCGCCCAGATTGGCCGCCGAGAGGATGCCGTAGGCCGTCGCGCCTGGCACCGGCGGAAAGCCGCAGAAGGCGGCGTAGGGCATCAGATGCGTCTCGATCACGCCGGTGGTTGTGTAGCCGCACAGCAGGAAGCTCCAGAACAGCAGATGGAACACCGGCTGACCGAGGAGATAGCGGATGTCTTTGCCCGCACCACCGGTCCCGGCGCGATCGCCGGGCCGCTCTTGCCCGTCGAGCACGGCGCTCTTCAATGAGAGCAGGACAAGCGGCACCAAGGCGGCAGCGGCGAGGCCGAGCGCCGCGAAGCTCCAGCGCCAGCTCATGGTCTCGAGGAGCGCTGCGAGCGCAGGGACGACCGCAAATTGTCCTGCCGTGGCGCCGGCCGTGGCAACGCCGGTCGCGAGCCCTCTGGCTTCCACGGTGAGCCGCGCAATGCATGTCGCGACAACATGCGTCGCGACCATGCCGAATCCGATCGCCGACACTCCCGCATAGGCGAGGACGAACCACCATCGCGCCTCGGCCGCGGCGACGAGTGCGCAACCCGCCGCAATCATGCCGAGACCGAGCACGAGCACCGTGCGAGGGCCGCGGCGGTCGACCAGCGAACCGGCGAAGGGCGCGACGCCAGCCATCACGATCAATGCCGCAGCCCCGGTCCCGGAGACAAAGCTGCGAGACCAGCCAATGTCCCGCTCCCAAACCGGCAGAACGAGGCTAAGCGCGGCACGCGCCGAGAACGCGATCGCGAGCGCTGTGAAGCCGAGGATAACGACGGCCCAGAGCCGTCTGTCACGCTGCGCCAAGAGCCGTTCCATTCCGCTTAACCAAGTGCCGACGCATGCTCGAGCGCCGCGGCGGGCGCGGCAATCCAGAACTTCTCAGCCGCGGTTTAGCGGCGCTAAATTGGCGCCATGGATACGGCGATCTTTCGGGCGCTGAGGACCTTCGTCGAGGTCGCCCGCCGCGGCAGCATCAAGGCTGCCGCGGCCGCGATGCACGTCACGCCGGGCGCGGTGAGCCAGCAGGTCAAAGCGCTTGAGGCGCGTCTTGGGCACCGCCTGTTCGAGCGCAGCGCGCGAGGGCTCGCGCTGAGCAGCAAGGGCCGCACCCTCGCGGCCGCCCTCGATGAGCCTTTCGCCTCGATCGAGGTCGCACTGGCGACGCAGCCGCAGCGGGATGATCGCCGGCTCACCATCAGCGTCGCGCCCGCTTTCGCAGCGACGTGGCTTGCGCCGCGGCTAGCCGGGTTCGGCATTCGCCACCCGGAGATCGAGATCGATCTCCGCAGTGAGGATCGGCTGGTCGATCTCCACGCCGAGCACGTCGATCTCGCAATTCGTCACGGGCTCGGCGCATATCCTGGGCTGGTCAGTGTCGCGCTCGCGTCACCGCCGCTGATCGTCGTCGGCGCGTCATCGTTGCTGCGGTCCGGTTCGCAAATCAGCGCGCCGGCCGACTGCCTGCGCTACCCGCTTCTGCAGGAGAGCAGCCGCAGCGATTGGCATCTGTGGTTCGCGGCGCAGGGCATACACGATCCCCGTGCGAGGCGCGGGCCGTCCTTCTCGCAGGACTTGGCGCTCATTCGCGCTGCCGTGGCAGGCCAAGGCCTCGCGCTCGTCAAAGAGGTGCTGGTGGAGGACGAGCTGCGCGGCGGCCGGCTCGTGCGCGCCTATGCCGGCCGATGGCCCGACCGGTTCGCGTTCTATCTCGTCGGCACGTCCGCCGCTTTACGCCGGCCGGCGCCGCGCGCCTTCCGCGAATGGGTCGCGCAGGAGATTCACGCCTCGCCTTATATGAGCTCCGGGTGATTGGTCCGCGAATGCGATCAGCTCCCCTCTCCCCAACGGGAAGAGGGCGAGTTGCAGCTGCGTTAGCTCCGCATCCAGGCCTGGCCCCAGAGATTGAGCGTCCGCTGCTCGTGCTTCCAGCTGCGCGCGGCCATGTCGCGCGGCATCAGCTCGAGCTCGGCGGACAGCTCGACCTTGTAGCCTTCCGGGTCCTCGACCATGAAGAACAGGTTGTTGCCAGGGCCGTGCCGGCCGGGGCCCCACCATAGCTTGATGTTCTGCCGGCTCATGTGGTCGGCCCAGTCCCGGATGTCGTTCCAGCACGTCGTCTCATAGCTGTGATGGTCGGGGCGCACCTCCGGTGCGCGGAACGCGGCGAAGCTGTGATGCTCGGGGTCGGAGCGCAGGAAGGTCGCCGTGACCTCGGCGTTGCCGACACCCTCCTCGTAGACATGGTCGGAGGCGACGAAGCCGAGCCCGCGTTCGTAGAAGGTGATCAGACGGTCCAGTCGATCTGTCGCGACGACGACGTGCTGCAGGCGGCCCGGCAAGCCCGAGGCCGAAGGCGCGTCGAATTTCGGGTCGGGAAGGCCGAACGCCGCGATGCGCCCGTCCGGATCGCGCACCGCCAGCCCTTCGGCGAAGAGCGGTGTTGCATTCGGCAGCGTCTCGATGCCGCGCCCGGCAAGCCAGGCGCGCAAGGCAGCGAGCTGCTCGGGCGATTGCAGGCGAAACGCATTGAGCGGCTGAGATCCGCGCTCGCCCGCTGCGATCAGGAGACGCCGCTGCGGTCCGTGCAGCAGCCACGTGCCGCCGCCGAGCTCGTGCGCGTTCATGTTGATCGCGTGGCGGTAGAACGCCACCAGCGCTTCGGGCTTGTCGCTCGCGCGGGCGATGTGGTCGAGCTGCGCCGGCCATACCGGCGACTCGCTGTGCGTGGGGGGCACGCTGCTCATTCGTCCTCCTCGGTGCTCACTCGGCAGCGGCATTCAAGGTCGAGAGATTGGTTGCGTCGCCGACGCCGACAAGGCGCATCATCAGCTTGATGAAAATCTTGCGGTCGCGCGAGCTCAACGGCTCGAGCATGCGTTCTTGGGCGCGCGCGACGCGCGCCATCACCGCCTTCAGCAGCGCCTCGCCGGCGTCGGTCGCATGGAGCAGGTTGGCGCGGCGATCATGCTTCGCGGTCCGCCGCACCACCAGCTTCTTCTCTTCCAGCCGGTCTATCACGCTGCCGACGGTCGAGCGGTCGAACGCGATCAGCCGCGCGAGCGTCGCCTGCTCCAGCCCCGGGTGCTCGCGGATCGTGAACAGTGCTGCGAACTGCACAGGCGTGATATCGTAGCCGCTCGTCTCCTCGGCGAAGACCGCGACGGCCATCTGCTGGCAGCGGCGGATCAGGTGCCCGGGTTGGCTATAGAGCTGCTCGACCGGCATGGCCTCTGCCTAGCCGACCTTCGCGCGCGCCGGCTGCACTGCTTTTGCGAAGCGCGGGATGACCTGCTCGCCGAACAGCCGCATCGAGCGCTCCGCCTCCTGCTGCGTGATCGTGTTGAAGTTGACCTGCAGCGAAGCCGATTCGAAGCCGCCGGTCAGCTCGATATAGGCGTCGATCTGCTTCGCGATCTCATCGGGCGTGCCGACCCAGGCGGCACCCTTCTCCACCTGGCTCTCGAACGTCTCGGCGCGTAGGCCGGCGATGATCTTGTCATAGCCGGGATAGTCCTTGGAGCTCAGCCCCTCAGTCCAAGCGGATGCAGCGTCGACCAGCGACTTGAGATAGCGATTGAGCGGCTCGCGCGCGATGCTGACCGCCTCCGTCTTGGTCGGCGCGCAGTACATGTGGAAGGCGAGCATCACCTTGCCGTTGCCGGGATGGCCGGCACTGCGCCACGCGTCGCGATAGAGCGCCAGCAGTTCCTTCATCTTGCCGCCCGCCAGCGGGATCGCCATGACCCAGTGCCCCGCCTGGCCGGCTTCAATGAAGGATTGCGGCGTCCCGAGGGCTGCCACCCAGAAGGGTGGACGCGGCTTCTGCGTCGGCCGCGGCAGCGAGGTCACGTTGCGGAAGCTGTGGAACTTGCCGCTGTGGCTCACATTCTCGCCCTCGAGCAGGACGCGCACCTGCTCCATGCCTTCGGAGAAGCGCGCGCGGCTCTCGTCCGGGCTGACGCCGAAGCGGCTGAATTCGTGCGGCAGGAAGGCGCGCGCGAAACCCACCTCCAGCCGGCCGCCGGAGATCGCATCGAGCATGCCGATCTCGCCAGCGAGCTTGAGCGGGTTGTTGAAGACCGGCAGCACCGCGCCGGTGACGAGACGCGCCTTGCGGCTACGCATCGCGGCGGCGGTCAGGAAGACGATCGGATTCGGGCTGTAGCCGCCGTAATCCTCGAAGTAATGCTCGACCGTGCGGATGTGGCTGTAGCCAAGCTCGTCGGCGAGGCCGCAGAGATGGAGCGACTCGGCGAAATAGCGGTCCGCCGGCTTCACCTTCGGGCCGACATCGGGAAAGAACTGGATGCCGAATTCCATCGGTCTCCTCCTCTGGGCAAGATAGACAGTATACTTATTATATGCATACTGTTTATCTGCACCGCGCCGCCTTGTCAAATGTGCGCGGCTGTCGGAGTATCGGACGCGTCGCGCGCCGGCGCGGCATAAGAACACGCGGGAGAGAACGTATGAAACGCTTCGGCTTCGTGCTCGCGACGCTCGGCTGCATGATCTTCGCAGCCGCCGCGTCCGCACAGCAGACGATCAAGATCGGCATCATCCTCACCTATTCCGGACCGAACGCCTCGCTCGGCGAGTACGTCGACAAGGGGCTCGCGCTTTATGCGAAGCTGCATGAGAAGGACCTGCCGGCCGGAACCAAGATCGAGATCATCCGCCGCGACGACACCGGTCCCAATCCCGAGGTCGCGCGACGCCTGGCACAGGAGCTGATCACGCGGGAACGCGTGAACTTCCTCGGCGGCGTGATCTTCACGCCCAATGGGAACGCGATCGCGCCGCTGACCGCGGAGGCGAAAGTGCCGTTCGTCATCATGAACGCGGCGGGCACCAACACGACAGTGTCCTCGCCCTATGTGACGCGCACGTCGTTCACCCTGT
>DATAAP010000622.1:0-7322 GCA_036260035.1 Alphaproteobacteria bacterium
GGCCTAGTCCCGGCGACCCTGCTCATCGTGGCGGTGCTCGGGTCGATTCTGATGGGCATCGCATCGCCGACCGAGGCAGCCGCTGTCGGCGCTGCCGGCGCGCTCGCGCTGTCGATCCTCTACCGCGAGGTCAGCTGGCGGATCGTGGCCGACTCGCTGGCGCAGACCATCCGCGTAACTTCGATGATCATGTTCACCGTGCTCGGCGGCACGATGTTCACCGGGATCTTCGCCGCGACTGGAGGCGGGCGCTTGCTGGCGTCCATCGTCGGGGGGCTTGGCCTGTCGGAGGGCATGCTCGTGTTCCTGTTCCTTACCATCATCTTCGCGGCAGGATTCGTGCTCGACTGGATCTCGATTGTCCTGATCTGCATCCCAATCTTCGCACCGCTTGTAAAAGCAGCCGGGATCGATCCGTTGTGGTTCGCGGTGCTGGTCTGCATCGCCATCCAGACGTCGTACCTGACGCCGCCGATGGCACCCTCGATCTTCTATCTGCGCGCCATAGCACCACCGGATTTCACATATGGGCATATGTATCGCGGCGTCGTGCCCTACGTGGCGATGCAGCTCCTAACACTCGCCGTCGTCGCAGCCATTCCTGCCGCAGCTACGTGGCTGCCTAATGCGCTGTTCAGGTGAGGCCTAGAGCGCGTTTTTGAAGAACCGGCCGCCCTTCATGATTGCCGCGAGATGCATGCCTTGGTCCTGGAAGAGGCCGAGGTCGTGATAGGGATCGCCATTGACGACCAGCAGGTCGGCGAAGGCGCCGGGAACGATCTCGCCGAGTTTGCCGGACTGGCGCACGATCTCGGCGTTGATCACGGTTGCCGAGCGGATGATCTCCTGCGGCTTCATCACCTCCGAGCGGATCAGGAACTCGCGGCAATGGTCGTTTTGCAGCTGCCCCAGAAGGTCGCTGCCGAAGCCGATCTTGACGCCGGCCGCCCGCGCGATCTCGAGCGAGCGCAAGCCGGCCTTCAGCACGATGTCGTTCTTCTGCAGGCTGTAGGCGGAGAGGCCGTACTCGGCCCCGCGCCGGCGCAGGGCGTCGTAGGCCACGAGCGTCGGCACGAGATAGGCCTCGCGCTCCGCCATCAGCCTTGCCGCCGGCTCGTCGATCAGGTTGCCATGCTCGATCGTCCGCACGCCCGCGCTAACCGCGCGCCGGATCGCCTCGGCCGCGTAGGCGTGGGCGCAGATATACGTGCCCCAGCGTGTCGCCTCCTCGACCGCGGCCTCGATCTCATCCATGCGGAACTGCAGGCTCTCCAGAGGATCGGCCTCGGAGGCGACGCCGCCGGAGACCATGATCTTGATCTGGTCGGCGCCCTTGCGCAGCTCGTCGCGCACGGCGCGCAGCATTTCGGGCACGCCGTCGGCGACCCGCGCAGTGTAGGTCAGGCCGGAGCAGCATGCGCATTCGAAAACGCCCTGCGTCCGCTTGCGGAAATCGCCGTGGCCGCCCGTCTGGCTGATCGGCATGCCGGAGATGAAAAGCCGGGGCCCCTCGAACAGGCCTGCCTCGATGGCTGCCTTCATGCCGTAATCGGCGCCGCCGGTGTCGCGGACAGTCGTAAAGCCGCGCCGCAGCATGGCGCGCGCCGACGCGGAGCCCTTGGCGGCGAGCAGCGTCAGCGGCACGCCGTCGAGGAAATGGATGTTCACCTCCGACATGAGGATATGGATGTGGGCGTCGATCAGGCACGGCATCAGCGTGCGCCCGCGGAGGTCGATGCGCGTGGCCGAGTCGGCGGCGATCGGGCGGTCCGCCACCTCCTTGATGTGGTCGTCCTCGACCAGGACATGAACACCATCGACCAGCGCATCGCGCCGCGGATCCAGGAACCGTCCGCCGTGGAACAGATAAGAGGGCACTGCGGCTCTTTCCCTTCGAAGCAAGTGAACGAAGTCCAGCATTGCAGGTAGGATAAAGCATGCGACGCGCCGGACCAGCAAGAGAGCCGTGCCGATGACCGCAGGCGCGGAATCGACCCGCCGAGCAGTGGTCGTCGGCGCTGGCGTCGTCGGCGTCAACGTCGCCCTGGCGCTGCGCCGCCGCGGCTTCACGGTGACCGTGGTCGACAAACAAGCGCCTGGGCTCGCCACTTCTTTTGGTAATGCCGGCTGCATCGCGACCGCCGAGATCACGCCAATTTCGATGCCGGGCCTGATCTGGCAGGTGCCGCGGATGCTGCTCGACCCGCTAGGTCCATTGGCGATCCGCTGGGCCTATCTACCGCGACTAATGCCTTGGTTGTGGCGGTTCTGGCGCGCCGGCACTCGGTCGCGGGTCCGCGCGATCACCGCATCGCTCGGCACCCTAGTTGGCCGGGCGTGGACTGATTGGGATGATGTGATCACCGCGGCCGGCATCGGCAATCTTTTCGTGCGCAACGGTGCGCTCTTCGTCTATGCGACGGAGGCAGGTTTCCGCTCGGCCGACGAGGAATGGGATCTGCGCCGTTCTCACGGCGTCCGTGCCGACGAGATTGACGCAGCAGCGATCCGAGCGCTGGAGCCGGCGTTGTCGCCGCGCTTCCAACGCGGCTACTTCATTCCGGACTGGGGGCATGTCCTCGATCCGCATCGCGTGGTCGTCCGCCTGGCCGACCATCTACGCACGCACGGCGGACATGTCCGTATCGGTGAGGTTCGCGACATCCGATTCGCTGACGGCAGGCCGGCCGCCGTGGTTCTCGATGGCGGCGACGAGCTGAGTTTCGATGCGCTGGCGATCTGCGGCGGGGCGTGGTCGCGCGCGCTGTGCCGACGCGTGGCTTGTGATGTGCCGCTCGACGCCGAGCGCGGCTACAATACGACGCTGCCGGATCCGGGAGTTCGCCTGACCCGTCCCGTCTGCCCGGCGGAGAGCAGCTTCCTGATGACGCCGATGACCGAGGGCCTTCGCATCGGGGGCGCGGTCGAACTGGCGGGCCTCGAGGCGCCGCCCAACTTCGCACGCGCCAAGGCTCTCCTCCAGCTCGGCCGGCAGGCCCTGCCGTCGCTCAATACGGAGGGCGGGCGCGAATGGATGGGCTTCCGGCCTTCAATGCCCGATTCGATGCCGGTCATCAGCCTGGCGCCCCGCCACGCCAACGTGGCTCTCGCATTCGGCCACGGCCATCTCGGGCTCACCGAATCGGCGACGACGGGGCGTCTCGTCGCCGAGATGCTGTCCGGCGTGCCAACGGCCATCGACGTTCATCCGTTCCGCGTCGACCGGTTCTGAGAGCGATCCTCAGACCGATCATTGCGGTGCACGCGGCTCCACGATGACACCTTCGGCGGCACGCAGCCGCAGCTCCGCCTTTACAGCGTCATCGAAGCGGTCGAGATGCGTGGATAGCCGGACCGTCGCGTGTGCCGGCAGCCGCACCGTCTGCTCGCGTTCTCCGATATTCAACGCGACCAGCAGCTTTCGATCCTCGAGGCAACGTTCGAAGAGCAGCACGTCGCCTTGGCTGCGGAGCGGCTGAAAACGTCCCTCGACAAGCTCCGGCGTGCTTCGCCGGATGGAAAGGAGGTGGCGATAGAGCGACAGCATCGATCGCGAATCGCCACGCTGGGTGGCGACGCTGTGTCTTTCCGTGCCGGCGAGCGGCAGCCACGGCTCGCCGCTGGTGAACCCGGCCTTCGCGCCGGCGTCCCAGCGCATCGGTGCGCGTTCAGGGTCGCGATTGAGGCCGTAGCCCGGAACGAGGTGTTCGAATGGGTCGCGCACGCGCCCGGCTGGGATCTTCGCATTCGGCATGCCCAGCTCATCCCCGGCATAAAAGATCGGCGTGCCGGGCAAGGTGAACAGCAGCATCGCGGCGACGCGGGCTTGCGGATCGCCGATCTTGTCGACTATGCGCGGCTTGTCGTGACTGCCGAGGATCCAGACCGGCCATGCGTCGTCCGGGATCGCGTTGAGGTACTGGTCGATATTTGCCGTCAGGGATCTCACGTCCCACTCGGTATCGAGCAGTAGGAAGTTTAGCGGCAGGTGGAAGCGCGGGCGACCATCGCCATGATAGAAGTGGCCGATCCGGCTGATGCCGCCTTGCACCTCACCGAGCATCACGCGATCGGAGAACGAGTCGACGACAGCGCGCATTTCCTCGAGATAGCTCATCGTTTCCGGCCGCGCGTCGGTGAATACGCGTGTGAACTTCTCCGGCGGCGGCGTCCGCTCGTCGAAATTCGGATTGGGCGGATCGTCCCGAAGCAGCGGGTCCTCGGCCAGCACAGCGCTCGCGTCTATGCGAAAGCCGTCGACCCCGCGCCGGAGCCAGAAGCGCAGGACCTCGGCGAAGGCCTCGCGGACTTCAGGGTTGTGCCAGTTGAGATCTGGCTGCTCGCGCAGGAAGGCATGGTAGTAGTATTGTCCCGTCCGCTCATCGAGCTCCCAGGCGCTGCCGCCGAAGCGGCTCAGCCAATTATTCGGCGGACCGCCATCCGGCGCGGGATCGGCCCAGAGATACCAATCGCGTTTGGGGCTGTTGCGCGAGGAGCGGCTCTCCTTGAACCACGGGTGTTGGTCCGAGGTGTGGTTGGGAACGACATCGAGAATGATCCTGATGTCGTGGGCATGCAGCGCCTCGATGAGCCGGTCGAGATCACCGAGCGCGCCGAACCGCGGATCGACACCGGTATAGTCGGAGATGTCGTAGCCGAAATCCAGCATGGGTGACGGGTAGACCGGCGACAGCCACACTGCGCCGATGCCGAGCCAAGCGAGGTAGTCGACACGCGCGATCAGCCCCGGGAGATCGCCGACGCCGTCGCCGCTGGAGTCCTGAAAGGAGCGGGGATAGATCTGGTAGAACGCGCAGCGCTTCCACCATTCGAGCTTCGTCCTTACCTTCGTTCGATCTGCGCGTTGCTGCATCGCCGCGTCGGATGTCAGGTCACGAAGGATGTCAGGTCACGAAGGACACACAACCGCCCGGCGTGCCACAAGCGCAACGCGCGGAACGCTAAGGAGTTCCGCTCTGCGTGCGTTCACCGGCTGGCAGCGGGGATGACGCAGTCCGGGGCAAGCGCGATGACGAGTCCCTCATCGGCGCGAAGTGCGAACCCGTCCTTCACGGGCTCGCCGTCGCGGTCGGCAAAGCAGGAGACGAGAATGCGCCCCTCGAGCCCTTGTGGAACGCGAACCGATGTCGGCTTACTCCCCAGGTTCAGAGCGACCACGATGCGCTCCGTCCCGTGCTCACGCCCATAGAGGATAATGTCGCCTTCGGCGACGATCGGGCGGTAGTCGCCGATCCTGAGCGCGGGGGAGGCGCGACGCGCCGCGATCAGCCGCCGATAAAGCTGATAGATTGACGTGGCGTCCCGGCGGGCGTTCTCGACATTGACGTTGCGGAAGTCCACGGCGAGCGGCAGCCACGGCTCGACCTCCGAGAAGCCGCCGTATTCGCTGGCGTCCCACTGCATTGGCGTCCTTTCGCCGTCGCGCCCGAGGCCAAGGCCCGGCATGTTCCTTTCCACCGGATCTCGGACCCGATCCGGCGGGATTTTGACCTGCGCCATCCCGATCTCGTCGCCGTAGTAGACTGTCGGCGTGCCGCGTAAGGTGAGCAGCAACATGGCGGCGATGCGTGCCTGGTCGCGTCCGACGCGGCCGGTGATGCGCGGCCGATCATGGTTTCCGAGCACCCAGTTCGGCCAGCCGCCGCGCGGCAGCAGTTTTTCGTAATCGTCGATCAGCCTTGCAATCGTGCGGGCATGCCAGTCGGTCAACAGCAGGCTGAAATTGAAGGGAAGGTGACAGCCGCGCAGGTTGCGCCCGTAGTAGGCGACGAGCTTCTCCAGAGGCAGGTAGATCTCGCCGATCAGCACCCGCGCGTCAAATTCGTCGATGACGGCGCGCATCTCCCCGATCACGTCGTGGACCTCCGGCAGGTCGGTGGTGTACAGCGGCACGAGCCTGTGCTGCGGCGGCCGTCCCTCCCGGTAGTCGGGATTCAGCGGATTATCGCGGAACTGCGCGTCTTTCATCAGGTGCCAGATCACGTCCACGCGGAATCCGTCCACGCCGCGCCGCAGCCAGAACCGCATCACGTCGTAAATAGCCGCGCGGACCTGCGGGTTGCGCCAATTGAGGTCCGGCTGCGCCGCCAGGAAGGCGTGATAGTAGTGCTGGCCCGTCGCCGGATCGTATTCCCATGCGCCGCCGCCGAACTCGGAAAGCCAGTTATTGGGCGGGCCGCCGTCCGGCGCGGGGTCGCGCCAGATGTACCAATCGCGCTTGGGATTGTCGTGCGACGAACGGCTTTCACTGAACCATGGATGCTGGTCCGAAGTGTGGTTGGGCACGAGATCGAGCAGAAGCTTGAGGCCGCGCGCATGCGCCGCCTCGAGCAGCGCGTCGAAATCGCTCAACGTGCCGAACAACGGATCTATGTCGGTGTAATCCGAGATGTCGTAGCCGAAATCGGCCATCGGCGAGGGGAAGATCGGCGACAGCCACAGCGCGTCGACGCCGAGCTCCACCAAATGGTCAAGCCGACGGACGATGCCGCGCAGGTCGCCGACGCCGTCGCCGTTCGAGTCCTGAAACGAACGCGGATAAATTTGGTAGATGACGGCGGTCTGCCACCATGCTGTACCGAGTGGCGCAGTGTTGCTCATCGTGAAATCGTGAATAAGGCAGGACGGGTGACGCGGATATCCGACCAACTCGAAGCGGCGGCGAAGCGTTCCCTGGCGAGCTTGACAGCGCCGGGCGCGACAAGGGGATATGCGCGGCTCACGATGAGGACGGGCGTCCAAGACATGTTCGCGGGACTATGACACGAAAGCTGCGGATGGCGATTTTGGCCGCCGGCGCACTGGCGATCACGGCGGTGGCTGTGATGGTCTGGCTGCCGCTCGGACCGGGCAACGGGCGCGCCGATCCGAACGATCCGGAGCAGGTGGCGCGCGGGCGCGTGGTCTACGACAATCACTGCGCGTCGTGCCACGGACGCGATCTCGAGGGGCAGCCGCGTTGGCGCGAGCGGTTGCCGAACGGCCGCTTGCCGGCGCCGCCGCATGACGAGAGCGGCCACACGTGGCACCACCCCGACCGCGTGCTGTTCGAGATCACGCGCGACGGCGTCGCCGCGCACGCGCCGAAGGGTTATGAGAGCGACATGCCCGGCTTCGGCAAAGCTCTGTCCGATGCCGAAATCTGGGCCGTCCTTGCCTATATAAAGAGCCGCTGGCCGCAGGAGATCCGGGACCGGCACGCGCGGTCGTCGCAGCAAGGGCGCTGACGCTGTATCCGACGATGGCCGAAGCCGGTCGACTCCCCGGAAACCAGGCTTTTATCGCGGGCGATATTGCTGCAG
>DATAAP010000623.1:0-1741 GCA_036260035.1 Alphaproteobacteria bacterium
CAACCACACTTCGGACGCGCACCCGTGGTTCCAGCGAGCGCGGCGCGCGAAGCCCGGCACGTCCTATCGCAACTGGTATGTCTGGAGCGATACGGATCAGCGCTACATCGGTACGCGCATCATCTTCCGCGACACCGAGGCGTCCAACTGGGCCTGGGACCCGATCGCCAAGGCCTACTACTGGCACCGCTTCTTCTCGCATCAGCCCGATCTCAATTTTGAGAATCCGCAGGTGATCCGCGCGGTGATCAACATCATGCGGTTCTGGCTGGATCTCGGCGTCGACGGGCTGCGGCTGGACGCGATTCCGTATCTCTGCGAGCGCGAGGGCACTAACAACGAGAATCTCCAGGAAACGCACGCGGTTATCCGCAAGCTGCGGACGGCGCTCGACGAGCGGCACAAGGGCCGCATGTTCATCGCCGAGGCCAATCAGTGGCCGGAGGACGTGCAGCAATATTTCGGCAGCGGCGACGAATGCCACATGGCCTATCACTTCCCGCTGATGCCGCGCATGTACATGGCGATCGCGCAGGAGGACCGTCACGCGATCACCGACATCCTGCGCCAGACGCCGGAGATCCCGGACACGTGCCAGTGGGGAATCTTCCTGCGGAACCATGACGAGCTGACGCTCGAAATGGTGACCGACATGGAGCGCGACTATCTGTGGAAGACCTACGCGGTCGACCCGCGCGCGCGGCTCAATCTCGGAATCCGGCGCCGCCTGGCGCCGCTGATGGATAACGATCGCCGCAAGATCGAGCTGATGAACGCGCTGCTGCTGTCGATGCCGGGCACGCCGATCCTCTACTACGGCGACGAGATCGGCATGGGCGACAACATCTTCCTAGGCGACCGCAACGGCGTGCGCACGCCCATGCAGTGGACGCCCGACCGCAACGGCGGCTTCTCGCGCGCCGATCCCGCGCGCCTGTTCCTGCCGCCGCTGATGGATCCTGTCTACGGCTACCAGGCGATCAATGTCGAGGCGCAGGCCCGTAGCCCGTCTTCGCTGCTCAACTGGACCAAGCGCATGATCGCCGTGCGCCAGTCGCACAAGGTGTTCGGGCGCGGCTCACTCAAGCTGGTCTATCCGAAGAACCGCCGCATTCTCGCCTATCTGCGTGAGCATGAGGGCGAGACCGTGCTGTGCATCGCCAATCTTTCGCGCCATGCCCAGCCGGTCGAACTCGATCTATCGGCCTTTAGAGGACTGGTGCCGGTGGAACTCGTCGGCCGCATTCCCTTTCCTCAGATTGGCGCCGGTCCGTATCTACTGACCTGTCCCGGATACGCCTTCTACTGGTTCCTCCTGGCTGATCCGGCAAAGCTGCAAGGGGAGTTCATGGCTGCGCCGGATGCGACCGTCCTGCCGGAATACGTGACCGTCGTGTGGGCGCGCGGTTGGCAGGGTGCGGTCGAGGGCCGCGGCCGCGAGGTGCTGGAGCGCGACATCCTGCCGACCTATCTGCCGCAGCAGCGCTGGTTCAGCAGCAAGAACGCGGCGATCGAGTCGTGCCGGCTCGTCTCTTCGGCGGTGATGGGCGCCAGCGGAGAGGCGCTGCTGACGGTCGTCGAGGCGCGATCGGTCGGCGCCCCACCGGCGAAGTACTTCCTGCCGGTGGTCGCCAACTGGACATCGGTCCAGAACGTGCCCTCAGCTATGCAGTCCTATATCGTGGCAAAGCTGCGGCAGGGCGCGCAGGAAGGCGTCGTCCTGGACGCCGCCGCCGACGAG
>DATAAP010000624.1:0-14451 GCA_036260035.1 Alphaproteobacteria bacterium
TTGCTCACGCTGATGGGCGCAATGATGCGCCAGGCGCGCGCTGAAACGGTTCCGGAGTTCATTTCTTCGATGCAGGGGCGAATCAACGCGCTGGCACGGGTGCAGTCGCGGCTTGCGCGCGATCACTGGGATCAGACCGACCTTGCAAGGCTGATCGACGAAGAGCTTGCGCCGTTCGCGAAGGATATCGGGGGGCGCTTCAGGATCGTGGGGCCGGATCTGCCGCTTGGGCCGGACGCGGCGCAGGCGCTGGCGATCACCATCCATGAGCTCGCGACGAATGCGATCAAGTATGGCTCCCTTTCCGTCCCGGCCGGCCGCGTCGCGGTCGAATGGGCGATCGGAGGCGAGCAGCTGACCCTGTCCTGGACGGAAACTGGCGGACCTGCCACCCACAAGCCGAGCCGAGAGGGATTCGGCACGCGTGCGATCGCGGTGCTCTCTCAGCGGCTTTGGGGAACGGTTTCGACCGATTGGCGGCCACAGGGGCTTGTTTGCACGCTGGCGATCCCAATGCAGTCCCTCGCGGACTGAACCCGGCGCCGAACGCAGCGCCAGCAGACTGAAACAGCGGCGCCCACAGCAGACCGGGAACGCGTGCGAGAGGCTCCGCTCGACCAGCAATCAAGCTGCCCGCCGTGCGAGACCGGCGCTGGCCGACAGAGCCAAGGGCCCTCGCCGAGCGCTCACGATTGTGGCCGGTCCGACGCTGATATGAAGTAAGATGGACGCTCGCCCGGTGCATCGATCTCGATCTCTATCGACGCGCACCTAGTCTCCCGATGGGGCGATCTGCCATGTGACACCGCGGGTTCACCTCCGTTACAGTTTGGGGCGGAGGAGAACGATGGGACCGACGGAGAAGCGCGCGGCCCTCGAAGCGCTTGAGCTGTTTCACGGTTTGCTCTCGCCGCAAGAGCTCGACGCGCTGGCCGCCCTGTGCACATGGCGCAACTTCGATAGGGACCAGGAGGTCGTCAGCCAGGATAGCCCCGGCAATGATGTGTATTTCGTCGCGCGCGGGCGCGTCCGGGTGACCATCTTCGCCGCCGGCGGCCAGGAGGTCGCGTTCCGCGATCTCGGCGCCGGCAAGAGCTTTGGGGAGCTTTCCGCAATCGACGGACAGGCACGCTCCGCCAGCGTCGTCGCCCTCGAGCCAAGCTGGATCGCGACCCTCTCTCGCGAGCGCTTCTGGACCGTCTTGCGCGAGCATCCCTCGATAACGCAGCAACTTCTGCGTCAGCTTGCCGCGCTCATCCGCAATCTGACAGAGCGGGTCGTGGAGTTCAGTACGCTCGCCGTGCGCAACCGTATCCAGGCCGAGCTGGTGCGCATGGCGCGCGAAGCCGGCGTTGTCCGCAACCAGGCAACCCTGGCGCCCGCCCCGCGCCATGCGGACATCGCCAGCCGCGTCAGCACAAACCGCGAGGCGGTGGCGCGCGAGCTGGCCGAGCTTGCCCGCAAGGGGTTGGTGCAGAAGCGCCCCGGCGCCTTGATCCTGCTCGACGTGAAGCGCCTCGCCGCGATGGTCGACGACGTCCGCGCCGGCTGATTCTGTGCGAATTAGCACAGACAACCCCCGCGGCCGCGCCTAGCATTCATCATTGCACCTTGAGGCGTTCGGGAGCGCGCCTCGGCCGGTCTGCAGACCTCCCTGCTCGTGCTGACGAGGTGCTGGGATGAGACGGCGTCAGTTTCTCGTTGGTTTAGCCGGCGCGGCGGCATGGCCGGCTGCATCGCAGGCGCAGACGCGCAGGCTCAATACGATCCTCTGGGTGTCGACCGAAGCGCAGCCCGACCCGTTCATCGACGGGTTCCGCGAGGGCATGCGCGCGCGGGGCTATGTCGAGGGACAGAACCTTGCCTTTGTCCTGCGCTATGCGCCTGGCGATCCGGCCGCGGTGCGGGCGATGCTGCCCGAATTGCTCGCCATCCCGGCCGATCTCACCGTCTCGAGCGGCCCGGCGATTCTGGCGATGAAGGAGGCGACCGGCAGGCCGGTGCTGTTCGCCATCAGCGGCGACCCGGTTGCGCTCGGCATCGCGCAGAGCATGTCCCGGCCCGGCCGAAACTTCACCGGGACCACGTTCCTGTCGCTCGAGGTGGCGCAGAAGCGGGTCCAGCTGATCCGGGAGATGCTGCCCGAACTGCGGACACTGGCCGTGCTGTCCCAGTCGAACCATCCGGGCGAAGCCGCCGAGCATGCAGCGACGAAGGCGGCGGCCGGGGCGCTCGGGCTGGACCTCGCCTAAGTGCCGTTTCCTTCGTTCCGCGAGCTCGATAGCGCACTTGAGCGCGTGGCCGCAGCGGGCGCCGGCGCGCTGCTTGTCTACCCGGACGGCGTGACGATGGTGAACCGCGCCAGGATCGCGGCATTCGCGCAGGCGCACCGCCTGCCGACAATGTTCGGCTGGCGCGAATACTGCGACGCGGGCGGGCTGGCGAGCTACGGCGCGAATCAAAAAGCGACGTATACCCGACTGTCGGCCTATGCCGACCGCATCCTGCGTGGTGAGAGTCCTGCAGAGATGCCGGTCGAGCAGCCGACATCATTCGAGCTGGTCATCAACCTGAAGACCGCACGGACGCTCGGTGTCGAGATTCCGCCTGCATTGCTCGCTCGTACCGACGAGGTGATCGAGTGAAGCGCATCCATATCACCCTCCTTGTGGTGCTTGCCGTCTGTGCGGTGATCGGCGTCGCGCGGGCGCAGGACGCGAAGATCTCGCGCATCGGTTGGATCGCAGCGTCGGGGCCTGCGGTGGTGAAACCCAACGTAGATGCCCTTCGCGCCGGCCTCGCCGAGCGCGGCTGGATCGAAGGCCGCAACTACGTCCTTCTGCAGCGCTACGCCGATGGAGCCTTCGAGCGTATCCCCGGCCTCGCTACCGAGCTTCTGGCCGACCAGATCGATGTCCTCGTGACGCAGGGCCCCGCAATCCACGGCGTCCACCGCATCGTGAAGAGCGTTCCCGTCGTGTATGGCTTCAGCGGCGATCCGATCGTCGCGGGCTTCGCCGCAAGCCTCGCCCAGCCGCTCGGGAATCTGACCGGCGTGACGCATATGTCGATCGAGCTCAACGGCAAGCGGCTCGACATGCTGCGCGAAATCATGCCGCAGCTCGAGCGGATCGCGATCCTCGCCAACCCGACGCATCCAGGCGATCAACTCGAACTGGCTGATTCGCAGGAAGCAGCCAAGCGGCTCGGCATGCAGCTGCAATACTGGCCGGTGCGCAACCTGACGGAGCTCGACGAAGCCTTCGCGGGCATGGCGGCCGATCCGCCGCAGGCCATTGTCGCATTCCCGGACATCATGATCATGCAGCTTCGCGAACGCATCATCGGCTTCGGAGTCGAGCGGCGCATCCCGGCGATCTCCGGCTGGTCAGCTTTCGCGGAGAGCGGCGGACTGTTCACTTATGGGCCGAAGCTGTCGGAATCGTATCGACGGCTGGGCTACTACGTGGACCGTATCCTGAAGGGTGCCAAACCGAGCGAGCTGCCTGTCGAGCGGCCTTCCGTCATCGAGCTGGTGGTCAACCTGAAGACCGCGGCCGCCGTCGGGGTCGACATCCCGCCATCGCTGCTCGCCCGTGCCGACGAGGTGATCGAATGAAGCGACGCGATGTGTTGCTCGCGTGCACCGCACTCGTTCTTGCCGGCCCCGCTGCCGCGCAGACGACCGGGAAGGTTCGCCGCATCGGGACGCTTGGCAATCTGCCGCCGTCGGACAGCGCTGCGCGACCGCCCTGGGAGCAGTTCTTGGCCGCGTTGAGGGAGCAAGGCTGGGTCGAAGGCGACAACCTGGTCGTCCTGGCGCGCTGGGCCGACGGGCGTCCGGACCGCTACCCGCAGCTCGCCGACGAGCTGATCGCGCTGCAGGCCGAAGTGATCGTGGCCTTCGGCGGCTCCTATCCGACTCAGATCCTCAAGCAGCGCACGACGAGCATTCCGATCGTCATGCTCAATACGAGCTATCCGGTTGAGTCCGGATTCGTCGCGTCGTTGGCTCGGCCGGGCGGCAATATCACCGGAATTACCAATCAGCTCCAGGACCTGAGTCTAAAGAACATCGAGCTCATGCGCGAGCTGGTGCCGGGGTTGCAGCGCTTCGGCCTGATCTGGGAGCCGGACAATCTCGGCTCGCGGCTCGCCGCTGCTGAGTTCCAGGAGGGAGCGCCTGGAGTCGGAGTGACGCTCATCTCGGCGCCGCTGCGATCGGCCGATGGGCTGGATGCGGCGTTCGACATACTCGTCGGCGGACGCGCCCAGGCGGTGCTGATACATCCTACGCCCATCGCCAGTCGGCAGCGCGCGCGCATCATCCAGTTCGCAATCGCGCGACGACTTCCCACCCTGACGCCCGCCGATGTTCACATGCGGGCGGGTTACCTCGTCTCCTATGGTCCGGATTGGATCGAGATGCATCGGCGCGCCGCCCACTACGTTGACCGCATTCTGCGAGGCGCCGAGCCGGCGGAGCTGCCTGTCGAACAGCCCACGCGCTTCACTCTCGGCTTCAATCTGCGGACGGCGCAGGCGATCGGACTCGAGATTCCGCCGACGCTCCTGTTGCGCGCAGACGAGGTGGTCGAATGATCGCGTTTCGGCTTCTGGTCTCGGTCGGAGTCTTGCTCATGCCGTTGACCGTCGCGGCGCAGGAGCGGATTCCCAAAGTTGGACTGCTGCGGACGAATGCCCCGCCGGACCCTTTCGTCGAGGCGTTCCGTGATGGCATGCGCGCGCTGGGCCACATCGAAGGCCGCACGGTCGTCTATGAGGCGCGCTGGGCCAAAGGCAGGCCAGATGCCCTCCCGGCCCTTGCCGCCGAACTCGCCGCGTTGAAGGTCGACGTCATTTTGACCGGCGGCGAAACCGCGATTCGCGCTGCCAAGCAGGCGGCGCCGATGACGCCGATCGTGATGGGCGCGAGCAACGATCCTGTCGCCGCAGGATTGGCCCAGAGCCTCGCGAAGCCGGGCGGGACCGTCACCGGCCTCACGATTTTCTCCCACGAGCTGAGCCAGAAAAGGCTCGAAGTGTTTCGCGAGGCGCTGCCGGATCTTTCCCGGGTCGCGCTGCTCGTGAATCCGAGCTTCCCGACGGCGCAGGTCGAGGTCGAGGCCACGGAACAGGCGGCGCGCGCGCTTGGGCTCGTCCTCACCCCGGTGCCCATCTCGCGCGAGGAAGACTTCGCGGCCGCGATCGGTCCCTTGCGCGATCGCGGCGTGAATGGCCTGATCACTCTCGCGGATCCGTTCTTCACGGCGCACCGCAACCGGATTGCCACCCTCGCCCGGACTGCGCGCCTGCCCGCGATGTTTCACTGGCCGGAGTTCGTCGAGGCGGGTGGACTCATGTCCTACGGACCTGACAACGCCGATCTGTACCGGCGCGCTGCCAC
The DNA here is from genome assembly GCA_036260035.1 of Alphaproteobacteria bacterium. GTDB lineage: Bacteria > Pseudomonadota > Alphaproteobacteria > CACIAM-22H2 > CACIAM-22H2 > DATAAP01. The sequence goes on from DATAAP010000624.1 coordinate 5,408, forward strand.
CTACGTGGATAGGATTCTGAGAGGCGCCACGCCGGGCGAGTTGCCGATCGAGCGGCCGTCGAAGCTGCTGCTGGCGGTGAATCTCACCACCGCCCAGGCCTTGGGCATCACGTTTTCTTCATCATTCCTCTCTCGGGCAGACGAGGTGATCGAATGAAACGGCGCACATTCATTTCCCTGCCGATCGTCTTGGCTGCGGGAGCCGCGCTCGCACAGCCGACGAAGATCCGGCGCATCGGCCTTCTGATGACTGCCAGCGCGGTGGTGTATCCGCAGGTGCGTGAAGCCCTCCAGGCCGGATTGCGGCAGGAGGGCTATGTCGAGGGTCAGAATGTCACGATCGTTCTAAAGGCAGCAGAGGGCAAGCTCGACCGCCTGCCCGCTCTGGCGGCGGAGCTTGCCAAGGAGAATGCCGAGGTAATCATCGCGTTGACGACGGCTGGCGCCCTCGCGGCCAAATCCGCGGCGACGGACATTCCGATGGTCTTCGTCGGCGTCGGCGATCCCGTTGCCTCAGGGCTTGTCGAGAGCCTCGCCCGGCCAGGCGGCCGCATCACCGGCCTGTCGTTCCTCACGCGCGAGCTCACCGGCAAGCGGCTCGAGCTGCTGAAGGAAGCAGTGCCTAAGATCAGCGTCGTTTCGGTCCTGTGGAACCCTGACGTGGGCGCCCAGGCACGCGAGCTCCGCGACCTCGAGGCGGTCGCCCCTCAGCTCGGGGTCAAGCTGCTGCCATTCGAAATCCGAAGCGCCGACGACCTGCAGCAGGCTTTCGACAGCATGGCCGCACGCGGCACCGACGGACTCGTTGTCCTCGCATCCGGCCTGCACCACCAGCATCTCCGTCGGATCGCGGATCTGGCGGTCAAGCGCCGCATCGCCTCGATCTGCGAGTTCTCCGAGTTCACCGCAGCCGGCGGCATGCTCGTGTACGGCCCGAGCTTCACGGACATGATGCGGCGGGCTGCCGGATACGCGGCCAAGATCCTGAACGGCGCGTCGCCCGCGGAGATGCCCGTGGAGCAGCCATCCAGGCTGCAGCTGGTCGTCAACCTAAAAACCGCCAGCGCGATCGGATCGGAGGTTGCGATCAGCCTGCTCGCCCGCGCCGACGAGGTCATTGAATGAAACGGCGGGCGTTCCTTCTGCTGAGCGGTGCTACAGCCTTTCTTCCGCCAGACTTGCAAGCGCAGCCCTCGGCAATTCCAGTCATCGGATTTCTCAACAGCGGCTCGCCCGAGGCGTTTTCCGCCTATGTCGCCGCTCTGCGCGAAGGCCTTCGGGAAACCGGCTACGTCGAGGGGCGAAACGTCGTCATCGATTTCCGCTGGGCGCGCGGGCGATACGAGATGCTTCCGGCGATGGCGAGGGAGCTGGTCGAGCAGCGCGTCGCCTTGATCATCGCGACAGGGGGCGATCCATCGGCCAAGGCCGCGACGTCCGCGACGGCTTCCATTCCGATCGTTTTCGGCGCGGGCGATGACGTAATGAAATCCGGCCTCGTCGAGAGCCTGAACCGGCCGGGGCGCAACGCCACGGGTATCAGCCTGTTGGCGGCCGAGCTCGAAGCGAAACGGCTTGAATTGCTCAGCGAGCTCGTACCACAGGCCAAAAAGATTGCGGTCCTTGTCAATCCCGACCTCGCCTACGCGGAGCGCCAGGCGCGGGCGGTGCAGGACGCCGCGCGACTACGTGGACAGCAAGTCCTGGTCGCGCGGGCACGCAGCGAAGACGAGTTCGACGGCGTGTTCGGCCAATTCTCCGCCGAGAGCGTCGACGCGCTCATCGTTGCTAGTGACCCGTTCTTCAATAGCCGCAGGGACAAGATCATCGCGCTGGCCAATCGAGCTCGCTTGCCGGCCATATATGAGTGGCGCGAATTCTGCGTGGCCGGTGGGCTGATCAGCTACGGGGCGAGCCTCACCGCCGCGTATCGCCAATTCGGGATCTATGCCGGCCGCATCTTGTCCGGCACGAGGGCGGGCGATTTGCCAGTCTTACAGCCGACCCAATTCGAGCTCGTGGTCAATGGCACCACGGCCCGAGAACTCGGGATCGTCCTGCCGCCGACGATCGTCGCCCGCGCCGACGAGGTGATCGAATGAGGCGGCACCTGATTCAACGTCGGCAATTCCTCGCACTGAGCGGCGCAGCGGTCGCGTGGCCACTTCCTGCCAGCGGACAGCAGGATGCAAGGGTTCGACGTGTTGCATACCTCAACCCTGCATTCGCAACGCCGGTCTCTCTGGCCGTCGTAGAGGCATGGCGCAGCGCGATGCGCGAGCTCGGGTGGGAAGAGGGCCGCAACATTGCGATCGAAGACTGGTGGGGGATGAACCAGTCTGAACGCGTTCGCGATCAAGCGGCAGACGTCGTGCGGAGGAATGTCGATCTCATCCTCGCTGCGGGCCCCGCTGTGCGGACCGTGCTGGCAACGACCCAGAGAATACCAATCGTCGCGGTCGATCTCGAGATGGATCCGGTGGAGAGCGGGCTAGTCTCCAGCCTTGCGCGCCCTGGAGGGAATCTCACCGGCCAGTTTCTTGATGTGCCGCAGATGTGCGCAAAGCATCTGGAGATGATCAGGGAAGTCGATCACCGGGTCTCACGCATCGCGGTGCTTGGCGATCCGGTCGTCAACGCCGGCCAGTTCAGGGCCATGAGCGCCGCGGCCCAAGCGCTTTCCGTGGCGGTGGAGCCCCTGGCACTGCGCGCGGTTCCCGAAGACCTTGAGCGAGCGCTGGTCGCAATCAAGGAGCGCGCTCTACAGGCCGTAGTCGTCCTGCCATCGCCATTGGCCAATCAGCGAGGCGGCCCGATCGCCGAATTGGCGCTGCAGGTGCGACTGCCGTCGGTTTCTCTGTTCCGGACATTCGCGGAATCCGGCGGGCTGATGGGCTACGGCCCGAGTCTACAGCAAATGTTCCGCCGCGCGGCAGACTACACGGATCGGATCCTGAAGGGCGCGTCACCGGCGGATCTGCTGATCGAGCGGCCAGTCAAATTCGACCTGATCATCAATCTGAAGACCGCGCAGACGCTCGGCATCACGATCCCGCCTGCGCTGCTCGCCCGCGCCGACGAGGTGATTGAATGAGGCGGCGCGCGTTTCTCGCAGCGATCGCGGGGGCTGCGTGGCCGTTCGCCGGCCATGCCCAAGACGCGCCGATTCCGCTGGTCGGATTTCTCCGAAGCACACCCGCGGCGCCGTTTCCGCACCTGCTTAGTGCCGTTCGCGCTGGGCTCATGGAATCGGGGTACGTCGACGGGCGGAACGTAGCGACTCTCGAGCGCTATGCCGACAACCGCAATGAGCTCCTGCCCGGCTTGGCGAAGCACCTCGTCTCGCGTCGGGTCTCAGTGATTGTCGGCAACAGCATCGCTGCCGCCGCGGCCAAAGAGGCCACGGATTCCATTCCGATCGTCTTTGTCGCCGGTGATGATCCGGTCAAGAGCGGCCTTGTCTCGAATCTTGCCCGTCCCGAACGCAACCTCACCGGCATCACTTTTTTCGGAGGCGGGCACCTCAATGCGAAAAGGCTGGAGCTGCTCAATGAGCTGGTGCCCGGCAGCTCAGCCTTCGGGGTCCTGATGGACGTCAACTATCCGGCTTGGGAGGCCGAGCTGCCGACCGTCATCGCTGCCGCACGCGGCATCGATCGCGAAATCATGATCGTCAAGGTCTCAGGCGACGGCGACCTCGCTCCGGCGTTCGGCCGGTTCGCCGATGCTGGCATCGGCGCCCTGTTGATCAGCGGGAGTGCGTTTTTCACGAGTCGACGGCACGACCTCGTCGCCTTGGCCGCTCACCATTCGCTTCCGGCTATCTACGACCAGCGGGACTATGTCGCAGCCGGCGGGCTCATCAGCTACGCGGCGAGCTTTGTCGGGGCCTACCATCAGGCGGGCGTGTATGCCGGCAGGATCCTCAAGGGAGCCAAGCCGGCCGATCTGCCAGTCGCGCAGCCGACCACCTTCGAACTTACGATCAATATGATCACGGCACGTGCGCTGGGGCTAAACGTGCCGCAGTCAATCCTGATTCGCGCCAACGAGGTGATCGAATGAGGCGGCTGGCGGCGATCATGCTGTTTTTGCTCGCGCTGATCGCCGGCCATCATGCCGCCGCGCAGGACAGGATTTTTCGCCTCGCCATCCTTTCGCCGAATCCGACCGCGATGGAGGCGATACGCGAGATCGTGCTCGTTCAGCTCGCCCGGCTGGGATTCGCCGAGGGCAAGAACCTCAAACTCGATGCACGGTTCGGCGAGGTCGAGGCACTCCCCGGACTCGCGCAGGAGCTCGCTTCTCTTGAGCCCGATGCGCTGTTCGCCAGCTCCAACGCGTCGGTCGATGCGGCTCTTGCGGCAACGAGCTCCATCCCGATCGTGATGTTCGGCCAAGACCCGGTCGGGTCCGGCTACGCGGCCAGCCTCGCGCGGCCGGGCGGGCGGGTGACCGGCGTCGCGATTCTGACGGCCGACCTGGACGTCAAGCGCCTAGAGCTGCTGCGCGACGTGGTTCCGGCGGCGCGCCGTGCTGCCGTCCTGCTGCACAGCACGGGCCGCGGCAATGACGTGCGGGAAAAGTCGATGGGCGATCTGGCCAGCCGCGCCGGGCTGACCATTTCCTTCCACTCCGTCGCGCGAGTGCAGGACTACCCGGCCGCATTCGCCGCGATGCGCGCGGCCGGCGCGGAGCTGCTGGTCGTCTCGGCGAACACGCATTTCGCGCGCGATGTGCGGACCCTTGCGGAGCTGGCGCGGCAGGCGGGGCTGTCGACGGTTTGCGAGTGGCAGGAGATGGCGGCGGCCGGCTGCCTTCTCGGCTATGGGCCCAGCCGGACCGAGCTTTACCGCTTGAGCGCCAACTATATCGCGCGCATCTTCAGGGGGGCGGCACCGGGAGACCTGCCCATCGAGCAACCGGCCAATTTCGAGTTGGGGGTGAACATGCAGGTCGCACGCGCGCTCGGCGTAACGATACCTACGACGCTGCTGCTGCGCGCCGACGAGGTGACGGAATGAACGCACCGGCTGCGACGACAAAGGACGAGATGGCGCGGCACGGCGGTAAGCTGTTCCGCAAGTACATCCTGCTGTTCGTGGCGCTGGTCGGCGGCACGCTGCTCGTCAACGGCGCCTTGGAACTGTGGTTCTCCTACCAGGAGAACAAGCAGGCGCTGGCGCGCATCCAGCAGGAGAAGGCGCTCGCCGCCGCAGCGCGCATCGAGCAGTTCCTCGACGAGATCACGCGGCAGATCGGCTGGACCACGCGCGCGCAATGGTCACGCACGGTGCTGGAGCAGCGCCGGTTCGAGTATCTGCAGCTCCTGCGCCAAGCCCCCGCGGTGACCGAGGTTAGCCATCTCGACGCCCAAGGGCGCGAGGAGCTCCGGGTCTCTCGGCTGGCGATGGACGTGATCGGCAGCGGGACCGATTTCTCCAGCGATCCGAAATTCATCGAAGCGCGGGCACGCAAGACGTGGTTCAGCCCGGTCTACTTCCGCAAGGAATCGGAGCCGTACATCACCGTGGCGCTCGCCGGTACCGGCCGCGACAGCGGCGTCACGGTGGCCGAGGTGAATCTGAAATTCATCTGGGACGTCATCTCGCGCATCAAGGTGGGCCAGGCCGGCTACGCTTATGTCGTCGACACGCGCGGCCTGCTCATCGCGCACCCGGATATCGGCCTGGTGCTGCGCAAGACCGATTTTTCGACGCTGCCGCAGGTTGAGGCGGCGCTCGCGGCAAAGGCGGCTGGCGCGCAGGCGATCGTCGGCCGCGATAGCGCCGGGCGCCAAGTCCTGACCGCGCATGCGGGCATCGCGCCGCTCGACTGGACGGTATTCGTCGATATGCCGCTGACCGAGGCGTTCGCGCCCCTTTACGCGTCCACGCAACGCACGGCGGCGCTGATCCTGCTCGGCCTCGTGCTCGCGGTCGGCGCCGGCCTGCTGCTCGCACGCCGCATGGTCGTGCCCATCCAGGCGCTCCAGGCCGGCGCCGCGCGGATCGGCGGCGGCGATCTGCGCCATCGGATCGAAGTCAAGACCGGCGACGAGCTCGAGGCCTTGGCCGACCAGTTCAACCGGATGACCGCGCAGCTCGAAGAGTCGTATGCCGGCCTCGAGCGGAAGGTGCAGGAGCGCACCGACGAGCTGGCGCGCTCGGTCGAGGAGTTGACGGCCACGTCCGAGATCTTGCGCGTCATCGCTAGCTCTCCGGGCAAGCTGCAACCTGTTCTGCAGGCCGTTGCCGAGAATGCGTCGCGCCTATCTGAGGCCGATCATGTGACGATCCATCGCGTCGATCAGGGGGAGCTGCGCTTCGTGGCCTCGCACGGCTTCCGGAAGGATCGGATGACGGAAGATACGAGGTTGCGCATCGCCCCGGGAGCGGTCGCAGGTCGGGCGGTGATCGAGAGACGCAACGTGCATGTCCCTGATATTGTAGCCGCACGCGCTGAGTACCCGGACTCGCCGGCGCATCGCTATCGCGACGTCAAGACCGTCCTGGCGGTGCCGCTGATGCGAGAAGGGATCCCGATCGGCGTGATCGTCGCGCTTCGTGCCGAGGTTCGGCCGTTCTCGGAGAAGCAGATTGACCTCGTGACGAGTTTCGCTGATCAAGCGGTCATCGCGATCGAGAATGCGCGGTTGCTCGACGAGCTCCAGGCGCGCACCAATGACTTGATGCGGTCGGTGGAAGAGCTCAAGGCGCTCGGCGAAGTGGGCCGCGCAGTGAGCTCGACGCTGGACCTCAAGACGGTGCTGGAAACCGTAGTCGCGCGCGGGGCCACGCTCGGCGAGGCCGAAGCGTGTTCCATCTACCGCTACCGGGCCGCGCACAAGCAGTTCAAGCTGTGGCACGCCGCCGGGCTCGATCCCGCCTTCGCGACGACCCTGCGCGCCCTCGACGTGCGCGAGGATGAGACGCTCATGGGCCAAGCCGTGCGCGCGCGAGAGCCGGTCCAGTTGGCGGATCTCCGCGCGCTCTCGAACATGCCGCTGCGCGATGCGAGCCTTGCGGCGGGCTATCACTCCGTTCTGATCGTCCCGCTGGTCCGTGCCGAGCGCGTCTTCGGCGCGCTGGTGCTGAACCGGCGCCATCCGGGCGAGTTCTCCAACAGCACGGTCAATCTACTGCGCACCTTTGCGAGCCAGTCGATCCTCGCGATCCAGAACGCGCAGCTCTTCCAGGAGATCGAGGACAAGGGCCGGCAGCTCGAGATCGCCAGCCAGCACAAGTCGCAGTTCCTCGCGAATATGAGCCACGAGCTGCGCACGCCATTGAACGCCATTCTCGGCTACACCGAGCTTCTCCTCGACGGGCTGTACGGCAAGCTGGGCGAAAAGGCGCAGGGCGTGCTCGAGCGCGTGCAGAGCAACGGCAAGCACCTGCTCGGCCTGATCAACGACGTGCTCGACCTCGCTAAGATCGAGGCCGGCCAGCTGACCCTCACGGTCAGCGACTATGCGGTCGGCGCGATCGTGCAGTCGGTCGTCGCCGCCACGGAATCGCTCGCGAAGGCGAAAGGCCTCGAGCTGCGCGCCGAAGTGGCACCGGCGATGCCGCTCGGCTGCGGCGACGAACGCCGGCTGACGCAAGTGCTGCTCAACCTCGTTGGCAACGCGATCAAATTCACGGATGCGGGCTCCGTGACCGTGAGCGCCGTGGCGCGCGACGGACGCTTCAAGCTGGCGGTACGCGACACCGGCCCGGGCATCGCCGAGGACGACCAGGCGCGCATCTTCGAGGAGTTCCAGCAGGTCGACAACTCGAGCACCCGCAAGAAGGGCGGGACCGGGCTGGGGCTCGCCATCTCCAGGCGGATCATCGAGATGCATGGCGGCACGATCACCGTTGAGTCAGAATTGGGAGCAGGTGCCACGTTCCGGATCGACATCCCGATTCGGGTCGATGACGCGAGGGAGGTCGCATGACGAAGCGCATACTCGTTGTCGAGGACACCGAGGACAATCGCCAGATCATCCGCGACCTGCTGAGCAGCGCAGGTTATGATCTCGTGGAAGCGCAGGACGGCGCGGAAGGCGTCGCGATGGCGAAGAGCCAGCGGCCGGACCTGATCCTGATGGACATCCAGCTCCCGGTGCTCGACGGCTACGAGGCCACGCGCCGCATCAAGGCGGACCCGGCCCTCAGCCACATCCCCGTCATCGCCGTGACCTCGTACGCGCTGTCCGGCGACGAGGCGAAGACGCGCGCCGCCGGCTGCGACGGCTATGTCGCGAAGCCCTTCAGCCCGCGGCAGCTGCTGCAGAAGGTCCGCGAGTACCTGCCTTAGATCGGGAGCGACGCGTGCACGACCCGGCCTGCATCCTCGTCGTCGACGACAATCCCGCGAATGTCGACATCATCGAGACGCGGCTGGCGAGCCAAGGCTTCCGCATCATCACTGCGGCCGACGGTGAGGAGGCAATCGCGCAGGCGCGGCAGCACAAGCCCGATCTGATCCTGCTCGACGTGATGATGCCAAAGAAGGACGGGCTGCAGGTCTGCCGCGAGCTCAAGGGCGATCCCGCCCTGCCCTTCATGCCAATCATCCTGGTGACCGCGAAGGGCGACACCAAGGACATCATCGCGGGGCTGGAATGCGGCGGCGACGAGTACCTGACCAAGCCGGTCGACACGGCCGCCCTGCTCGCCCGCGTGCGCTCGATTCTCCGGATCAAGGAGCTGCACGACCAGGTGCAGGCGCAGGCGCGCGAGCTCGCGGCGTGGAACCAGACGCTGGAGGCCCGGGTCGCCGCCCAGGTGCAGGAGATCGCGCGGATGTCCCGCCTCAAGCGCTTCCTGCCGCCGCAGGTCGCCGAGCTGGTGGCAGCGGGCAACGAAAAAGTGCTCGAGAGCCACCGACGCGAGATCACCGTTGCCTTTTGCGACCTGCGCGGCTTCACCGCCTTCGCCGAGACCGCGCGGCCCGAGGAGCTGATGGGCGTGCTGCGCGAGTATCACAAGGCCTTCGGGCCGTTGATCTTCCGCTACGAGGGCACCCTGGAGCGCTTCGCGGGCGACGGGATGATG
>DATAAP010000625.1:0-2275 GCA_036260035.1 Alphaproteobacteria bacterium
CGGCCGGCACGGTCGATGTGGTCGTGACCGACGGTTTCACGGGCAACGTCGCGCTTAAGACGGCGGAAGGCACGGCGAAGCTCTACACCGAATTCCTGCGCGGCGCGTTCCGCTCCTCCTGGGTCGCGCGCATCGGCTATCTCTTCGCGCGCCACTCGCTCCAGAAGGTGCGCAACCGCACCGACCCGCGCCGCTACAACGGCGCGATCCTGCTGGGCCTCAACGGCATCGTCGTCAAGAGTCACGGCGGCACGGACGCGGTCGGCTTTGCCAATGCGATCGGGGTTGCGGTCGACATGGCGACGAATCGATTCAACGACCGAATCCGCGACGAACTCGCGCGGCTGTCGCAGACAGCACAGGGGCCGCAGGCGGCGGCTATCTGACATGGTGCAATCTAACGGCATTCTGCGTTCCCAGGTGATCGGCTGTGGCGCTTATCTGCCGTCCCGCGTCGTCAGCAACCACGAGCTCGCCCAGCGCGTCGACACGTCCGACGAGTGGATCACCACGCGGACGGGCATCAAGCAGCGGCACATCGCCGCAGAAGGCGAGATGACCTCCGATCTCGGCGTCGAGGCGGCGCGCCGCGCGTTGGCTTCGGCCGGCATCGACGCGCAGGAGGTCGACGTCATCGTTCTGGCCACCACCACGCCCGACGAGACGTTTCCGGCCACCGCGACCCGCGTGCAATCGCGGCTCGGGATGACCGGCGGTTTCGCGTTTGACGTTCAGGCGGTGTGCAGCGGGTTCGTGTATGCCCTCGCGGTCGCCGACAACTTTCTCAAGCTGGGGCAGGCGCGCACGGCACTGGTGATCGGGGCCGAGACCTTCTCGCGCATTCTCGACTGGTCGGACCGCAGCACTTGCGTGCTGTTCGGCGACGGGGCGGGCGCCGTCGTGCTGCGTGCGGCCAAGACAAACGGCAACGGCAAAGACCGCGGCGTACTGTCGACGCATCTGCATTCCGACGGCCGCCTGCATGATTCACTCTACGTCGACGGCGGCGTCTCCTCGACCGGCACCACGGGGGTGGTGCGCATGAACGGGCAGGAGGTCTTCAAGCACGCCGTCGCGAAGCTCGCCAGCGTTGTCGAGGAGGCGCTCGCCGCGAACGGCCTCAGCGGCGCCGACATCGATTGGCTGGTTCCGCACCAAGCCAACAAGCGGATCATCGACGGGATGGCGCGTAAGCTCGGCCTCGGTGCCAATCGCGTCGTCAGCACGGTAGACCATCATGCGAACACGTCGGCGGCATCGATCCCACTGGCGCTTGCAGAAGCCGCTGGCGATGGCCGCCTGCAAGCGGGCCAACTTGTCCTAATCGAAGCGATCGGCGGCGGCTTGGCCTGGGGCGCTAGCGTGATTCGCTGGTGATTTACAGGCGAGTCGCGCGAGCTTAGGCGTCGTGGCGCCCAAGGCAGTTGAAGGAAAGCGCCCATCCCCCTGTAATTGACGGGTTTATCGGGGAGGCGTACACTTCACCCGACAAGACCAAGAGGGGGCCTTCATGACAGAGACGACGGTGACCCGCGCAGATCTCAGCGAGGCGGTCTACCAGGAAGTCGGCTTGTCCCGGAACGACTCAGCGGCGCTGGTCGAGACGGTCCTTAACGAGATCGTCGAGGCCTTGACCCGCGGTCAGACGGTCAAGATCTCGTCCTTCGGCAGCTTCTCGGTCCGGCAAAAGGGCAAGCGTGTCGGGCGCAATCCGAAGACCGGCGAGGAAGTGCCGATCCTCCCGCGCAAGGTCTTGGTCTTCCGCGCCTCGCACGTGCTCAAGAACAAGATTAATCGCGCGCTCGGCAAGAGCGGCGCGCGCCCCGCACAGGCCGCGCCGGCGGGCGCTACGGCCGAGCCGAAGGCATAACCGATCGTGAAGGTACTCGAGCGCACGGCTGGACCGGCCGACATGGTGGATGAGGCATCGCCCGGCGATGCTAGCAGCCGCCGCGGGTCGAAGTCCGCCGGCGCGTTCCGGACGATCAGCGAGGTCGCCAGCGAACTCGACGTCCCTCAGCACGTGTTGCGATTCTGGGAGACGCGGTTTTCGCAGATCCGGCCGCTCAAGCGGGCGGGCGGCAGGCGCTATTATCGTCCTGAGGATGTCGAGCTGCTGCGCCGCATCCGCGGGCTGCTCTATCAGCACGGCTACACGATCAAGGGCGTGCAGAAGCTGCTGCGCGACGGCGGTCGCGCGGCCGACACGCCGGTGGCAGCGGTCGAGGACGAGCCGGCGCCCGAGGAGGCGAAGACCACTGCAACAGCCTCTGAC
>DATAAP010000626.1:0-10320 GCA_036260035.1 Alphaproteobacteria bacterium
CGTCGATATGCTCGGTGCCGAGCACTTCGACGCGGGAGTTGGGCGTGAAGACCTTCATTCGCGACAAATGCGGATATTCGGCGACCACGCGGCCGAGATTCTCCCACATGTCTCGGATGATGGTCTCGATCTCGTCCGGCGACTTCTCGGGAAAGGCATTCAGCAGATTCTTGCGCGCGCGCCGCGTCACGCCGATCAGCGGGCCGATCGTGCGCGCGACGGCACCGCCGATTGCGGACGCGGCCTGCACGGGGATCAGCCGCAGCAGCGCGAGCAGGCCGTGCACGAGTGCCGCCTCGATCGGCTGCACGATGCGCGTCAGCCGACGCTGCCAGACGGTGCGCTCAGCCATGCGCCACCGTCTCGTGCGGACGTGGCGCCGCGGCTCCGCGGAGCTGACGCTCGAGCGCCGCCGTGTCGTCGAAAACGAGATCGACGTTCAGCGCTATGACGCGCTGGCGCAGCGGCTCAGGCAACCGTACGAGGTCCTTGGCGGTCGTCACGGCGACGGCGTCATCGGCGGCTGCGGCCTCGATCAGGCGCGCGGCTTCTGCGTCGGTATAGGGGTGATGATCGGCGAAGGCGTGCGAAGCCGCGCGCCGTGCACCGAGCGCATCGATTGTCGCGAAGAATTTCTCCGGACGCCCGATGCCGGCGAAGGCGTGGACCTTGCGGCCGGCGAGCGCGCGCGCCGACGCGTCGGGAACTAGCGACGCCGTCAGGACGGGCGCATGCGGTGTCAGCCGGGCCCGCAGGCCGTCGAGGTCAGAACCCACCAGCACGAAGGCATGCGCGTGCGCGAGGCCGCGCGCGAGCGGCTCGCGCAAGGGGCCGGCCGGCAGCACGCGCCCGTTGCCGAAGCCGGTCTCGCCGTCGACGACGACGAGCTTCAGATCCTTCTTCAGCGCAGGGTTCTGCAATCCATCGTCCATCACGATCACATCGGCGCCGTCGGCGATCGCCACGCGCGCACCGTCCTTGCGGTCCCGCGCGACCCAGGTCGGCGCGCATTGGGCCAGTAGCAGCGGCTCGTCGCCGACCGCGCGTGCATCGTGCTTCGCCGGATCGACCAGAACCGGACCGCGCAGCGCGCCGCCGTAGCCGCGCGACAGAAAGGTGACGTGCAGGTCCCATGCGCGCAGCACGCGCGCGACGGCCAAAGCCGTAGGCGTCTTGCCGGTGCCGCCGATGGTGAGATTGCCGACGCAGATCACCGGGACCGGCGCCCGCCAGGGTGTAACCGCGCGCTGGTGCACCAGACCCGCCGTCGCATAGAGCATGGCAAACGGCGCCAGCAGGGTCGCCGCAGCACCGCCGTGTTGCCAGAACTCAGGCGCGCGCATGGATAACCGCCGGAGCCGAGAGGGCCGACAGAATCGGCTGCAGCGCCTCTAACACGCGTTCCGTCGCTCCGCGGCCGGTCGCCGCAACCTCACGCGCCGCAGCACCCGCGCGCTCGCGCGCAAGGCCGTCCGACAGCATCTGCCCAATGCGCGTTGCGAGGCTCTCGGGGTCGCGGACCTCGACGGCGGCCCCCGCAGCAATCAGCGCATCGGCAATGTCGCGGCAATTGGTCATGTGCGGCCCGAAGCAGATCGCGCAGCCGAGCTGAGCGGCTTCGAGCGGGTTCTGGCCCCCTTTGGAAACCAGAGAAGCGCCGACGAAGGCAATCGGCGCCAGGCGGTAGAAGACGCCGAGCTCGCCCATCGTGTCGGCGAGGTAGATGGCGTTCCTCGGCGTCGGCATTTCGCCGCGCGAGCGCCGCGCGAAGGAGAGACCGCCGCGCTCTAGCAGCTCGGCGACCTCGTTGCCGCGGCGCGCATGGCGCGGCACCAGCACGGTCAGGAGATCCGGCCACACGGCGGCCAGCCTCCGGTGCGCGCCGATAATGATTTCTTCCTCGCCCGGATGCGTGCTCGCGGCGAGCCAGGCCGGCCGCCCAGTGATCGCATGCCGCAACTCCTGTAGCGCCCTCGCGTCCGCCTGCAGCTCCGCGCCATCGAACTTAAGATGGCCGAGGAAGCGCGGCGAGCGCCCTCCCAGTGCTGCGAGCCGCGTGGCATCAGCCGGGCTCTGCGCCAGACAAACCCTGAACGCATCGACCGGCGGCTGCAGCCATGCGCCGGTGCGGCGCCAGCGTGCGAACGAACGGGTGGAGATCCGTGCATTGACGAGTGCCATCGGCACGCCACGCGCCGCCGTGCGCGAGATGAGATTGGGCCACAGCTCGCCTTCAATCCAAAGCGCTGCGTCCGGCCGCCAATGGTCCAGGAAGCGGTCGATCCACGCGGGCACGTCGAGCGGCACGAATTGGTGCAGGGCGCGGGGCGGCAACGATTCGGCCAGCATGCGCGCTGCCGTCAGCGTGAACGTCGTGAACAGCACGTGCAGGCGCGGATTGCTCTCAAGCAGGCGGCTGAGCAGGCCCAACGCCGAGCGCGCCTCGCCATTGCTGGCCGCATGGATCCACAGCAGCGGCCCGGGCGGCCGCGGCGCGCTCGCGACGCCGAAGCGCTCGCTCAGCCGCGCGCCGTCTTCCTTGCCGGCGCGCAGCCGCGCGTTCAGTAAAAGCCGCAGCGCCGGCGCGGCGGCGCTCGCGGCGATGCGGTACGCGCCCATCATGCTTGCGTCGCGAGCCGTTGCGGTGTCGCCGCCGGCTCGACCGGCTTGCGCCCACACAGCCGGTCCGCCTCGAGCGTAAGCTGGTTGAGCCGGGCTTCGATCTGCTGGCGGGCCGATTCGATGGCGGCAGCGTCCGCGTCCCGCGCGACATGGACGGGCTCGCCGCAGACGAACACGCCGTGGCCGAATGGAAGCGCAAACAGGAAGCGGTCCCAGCTCGAAAGCATCAGCGCCCGGCTCGTCGAGTAGGAGACCGGGAACAGAGGCACGCCGCTGAGCTTGGCGATCATGGCCATACCGGATGCAGCGCGCATGCGCGGCCCGCGCGGCCCGTCAGGCGTCACTGCGACGCAACTCCCATCGGCGAGCGCTTGGATCATGTTGCGCAGCGCCGCGGCGCCGCCGCGCGAGGTCGATCCGGTCACCGTCTCAACGCCGAAATGCGCGATGGTGCGCGCGATGAGGCGTCCGTCCTGATGGTCGGAGATCAGCATGCGCATCGGCATACGCCGCGACCAGAAGCTCGGCAACAGCAGCATGCGCCCATGCCAGAAGCAGCCGATGATCGGTTTGCCCTGGGCGATCAGCGCGTTCATCTGCTCGAAGCCGATAAATGTCCAGCGGCTGGTCGCATAGACCAAACGCATGTACCAGGCGGCGATCCACGCAACAAGAGACTGCACCAGCGCCGAGCGAAGCAATCGCTTCATCGCGGACTGCCTTCAGGCGCGCGCGCGCGCCACGGCGCCGGCGTCGAGCGGAACGGGGCCGTCTGCGCCTTGCGCCGCATAGAGCCGCGCGTAGGTGCCGGCGCGCGCGATCAGCTCAGCGTGCCGTCCCTGCTCGACGACGCGCCCATCCTCGATTACGTAGATCAGGTCGGCGTCGACGACGGTCGACAGCCTGTGCGCAACCACGAGCGTGGTGCGGCCCTTCATCAACGTCGCCAAGGCGGCCTGCACCTGCCGCTCGGATTCTGTGTCGAGCGACGATGTCGCCTCGTCGAGCAGCAGGATCGGCGCGTTCTTGAGCAGTGCGCGGGCGATGGCGATGCGCTGGCGCTGGCCGCCCGACAGCTTCATGCCGCGTTCGCCTACGACCGAGTCATAGCCTTGCGGCAGGGCGGCAATGAACTCGGCGGCGCCGGCGAGCGAAGCGGCCTGCGCGATCTCGGTGTCGCTCGCGCCCGGGCGGCCATAGGCGATGTTCGCGCGGATCGTATCGTGGAAGAGGCTGACCTCCTGACTAACTATGCCGATCGCACCGCGCAAGCTCGTGAGCGTTGCATCGCGCACGTCCATGCCGTCGATCGCCACGCGTCCGCGATCGACGTCATAGAAGCGCGGGATCAGGTTGAGCACGCTGGACTTGCCTGCCCCAGACGGGCCGACCAGGGCGACGGTTTTTCCGCCCGGCACCGCGAGCGATAGGCCGTTAAGCGCCGGCTTGCCTGGCGCGTAAGAGAAATGCACGTTCTCCAGCACGATCTCGCCGCGTGCGATCTGCAGCGGCCGCGCGCCGGGACGGTCCTTGATCGCGGGCTCGCTGTCGATCAGCGAGAAGACGCGCGCCGCTGCGGCGAGGCCTTCCTGCAGCGCGGCATTGAGATTTGCGAGGCTCTTCACCGGCTGGTAGGCAAGCAGCAGGGCGGTGATGAAGGAGAAGAACGTGCCCGGCGTGGTCGCGCCGGCGATCACCTGGCTGCCGCCATAAAGGACGACCAGCGCGATCGCGAAGCTGCCCAGCGTCTCCATGATTGGCTGCGAGGCGGAACGCGTGCGCGTCGCTTTCAGCACCAGCCTGAACAACCCTTCGACGATATTGGCCGCGCGCCTTGTCTCGTAACCCTCCATCCCATAGGCCTTGACGTGGCGCGCACCCTGGAAGGTCTCGTCGAGAACCGTCGCGAGATTGCCCATCTCGACCTGCGTGTTGGCCGAGACCGTGCGCATGCGGCGCCCGATCTTGATGATCGGCCAGATCGCGATCGGAAATGTGACGAAGGCGACGATCGCAAGGCGCCAGTCCTGATAGAACATGAGCCCGACCAGGAATGCCACCGTCAGCGCGTCCTTAGCGATGCCGGTCAGGGCCTGCGTAACCGCGGCGCGCATCAGGTTCACGTCGTTGGTGACGCGCGAGATGAGCCGGCCGGTCGGGTTGTCGTGGAAGAACTGCAGGTCGGCATGCATCAGGTGCGCGAAAAGCTTCACCTGCAGGTCGGCGATGATGCGTTGGCCGACGTGGTTGAGAAGCACCGCCTGGGCGTAGCTCGCGCTCCCCTTGACCAGCGCCGCGACGATGACTGCCAGAGGCACCAGCAGCAGCATGGAGCGGTCGCGGCGGACGAACACGTCGTCCAGCACCGGCTCCATCAGCCATGCATTCGCCGCGGTGGCCGCAGCGGCGAGCGTCATGGCGATGACGGCCAGCACGATGCGCGGCCAGTGCGGGCGCACGTGGTCGTGCAGTAGCCGGGATGCGAGCGCGGCGGTGGTCTCGGAGCTGGGACGGAGCGGATCGGGCATCAAACGCTTGATCGCGTTGCCAAAGCTGTGCCGGAAAATAGCACGCGTCGCGGCGCTAGCGGCAAGTTTCGCGTGGGGCTTCCTGGGCCGGGTCTTAGTGTCGCAGGGCCTTGGCGGCGACCTTCAGGTCGGCGACGAAACGGCGAAACTCGGCCTCGGGGTCGGCTTGGGGCGGCAGGCGAAGCAGCGATGACGGGTGCACCGTCGCCAGCACATTGGGCGCCAGGTTGGATTTGATGAGGGTCCCACGCTGCTTCGTGACCCGGAAGTCGCGGCCCAGCAGCGCCTGCGCCGCCGTGGCGCCCAGGCACACCAAGACCTCGGGCGCCACCAGCTCCAGCTCGGCTTGCAGCCAGGGATGGCAGGCGGCGATCTCCGGCCCGCTCGGCTTGCTGTGGATGCGGCGCTTGCCGCGCGGCGTCCACTTGAAGTGTTTGACCGCGTTGGTCACGTACGCCTGGCTGCGATCGATGCCGGCCTCGCCCAGTGCGCGATCGAGCAGCTGTCCCGCGGGCCCGACGAACGGCCGTCCGGCGCGGTCCTCATAGTCGCCGGGCTGCTCGCCGACCAGCATCAATGGCGCGCGCGCCGATCCTTCGCCGAAGACCGTCTGCGTGCCGAGCTTGTAGAGCGGGCAGGCCGTGCAGCCCGCAGCCGCCTCGCGCAGACTCTTGAGGGTCGGCCGCGCCGGGATGAACTCCGCAGCGGTGCCGACCTTTTCGTCGGTCTCGGCGAATAGGAGGTCGGAGCGAGGCATGCCTGTCTAACGCAGGAGGAGGAGCTGCGTTGCCGCGGCCGAGCGTCGCCGTCGGAGCCTATCGGTGCGCCACCCGTTTCCTATCAACACACCGAAGCGGAGGTACCATGCCGGTCAAAGCCGATCAGGGATCAAATCTCAATCAGCCGCAGGAAACCGGGCGTAAGGATACGCAGCGCACGGTCGATGCGTGGCCGGAAATGGACCCGAACCGGCCGCCAGATGCGCGGACGACCGGCCGCTCGAGCCGCGGCGGCGCAAGCGCGCCCAACGACGGCAGCGCGCGCCGCGAGCATCCGTTCAAGCCGCCGAACGAGCTGGAGCGCGGTCAGCATCGCAGCCCCGGCGAGCCGACCCCACCGCCCAGCGAAGACTGAGACAGTCAGCGTGTCCGGTCGGGGGTTCCGGTATCCGGGTCTGTAGGTGAGGATGGATTTGGCCGCGTCCGGCCCTTGGTGCTTCGGCCAGTCGAGCTGCGCTTGCGCGTCGTCGTCTTGGCTGTGGGCTGCGCCAGCCCGAGCGGGTCGCTTTGCGGGTCCGGGCTAGGCGCTGCCGGCGCGTTTCCCGCCTGCGCCGGCTGACCGCCCGACATCGATCCTGCCATCCCGGACGGAGCCGTGGATTCGTCAAGCTTGGCCGGTCCGCGCACGCGTGCGGCTGGAACCTCTTGCGTATCGGTCGGCCCGGGCAGCGCGGCCAGCTCCTCGGCCGCCATCCGCCAGTGCTCCGCCTCACGGCCTTCGGGCCGGCCCTCGCGCTCCCAGATCTCGTAAGCGCGTCGTCGAATCTTTTCTTCGTCCGGCAGCATTGTCACCTCGCAGCGTTCCCTTCCGCAGAAAACGCGAGGTCACGGGCCCCGTTCCGGCCAAAGCGCAGCTTTGGCTGAAGGGGAGCAAAGCGACTCGCGAGCGCGTTGTGACGCAAGGCTCTGCTTATGGGGCGATCGGCAGGATGGCGACGTTCTTCACCAGCGACACGCATTTTGGCGATGCATACGTGATTGTCCGCTCACGGCGACCATTCGCGTCGGCCGCGGCTATGGATGCGGCGCTGGTCGCGCGCTGGAATGAGATCGTCGGCCCAAGGGACGACGTGTGGCATCTCGGCGATTTCGCCGCGAAGATGCCGGAGACCGCGCTCGAACGGTTGCTCGCCTCGCTCGCTGGGCGCAAGCATTTGATCGTCGGCAACAATGATCCGCCCGCCACACAACGCCTGAGCGGCTGGGCGAGCGTGCAGCACTATGCCGAGCTGAACGTCGAGGGTAAGCATCTCGTGCTCTGCCACTATCCGTTCCGCACCTGGAACGGCATCTACAAGGGCGCTTGGAACCTGCACGGCCACAGTCACGGCCAGCTCAAAAAGATGACGCGGCAGGTCGATGTTGGGGTCGACGTCTGGGATTACCGGCCTGTCGCACTCCCGCAGCTCATGATGCGCCGGGGCGGACGGAAGCTCGCCGCATGACGGCCGAGCTCGCCGAGCGGCCCGCGGGCGCGGCGAAGCGGCCGATCGAAATCGATCTTGTCTTCAAGGAATTGCGCCGCGCCGTCTTCGATCTGCCCAAGGCGGCGATGTTCGAGCTGCGCGACCGCGGCTACCGCTCGCCCTTCGAGCAGCTCGTCGGCAGCCTGATCTCCGCACGCACGCGCGATGAGACAACGGTGACGGTGTGCGAGCGCCTGTTCGCCGTGGCACGGACGCCGGAGCAGCTGGCGGCGCTCGACACGCGTCGGCTCGTTTCTCTGCTCCATGGCGCGACGTTCCCCGAGCCGAAGGCGCGCGATCTCAAGGCAATCGCGCGGCGCATCGTCGAGAAATTCGACGGCGAGGTGCCGGACTCGTTCGAGGAGCTGATGGAGTTCCGCGGCGTCGGCCCGAAGATCGCAGCACTCACGCTGGCGGTCGGCTTCGGCAAGCCGGCGATTGCAGTCGACGTGCACGTCCATCGCGTCACCAACCGCTGGGGCTATGTGCAAACCGCGACGCCGGAGGAGACCATGGCGGCGCTGCTGGAGAAGCTGCCGAAGCGCTACTGGATCGAGATCAACGAGCGGCTGGTGCCGTTCGGCAAGCACATCTGCGTCGCGGCGCGGCCGCATTGCTCGACCTGTCCGCTGCTCGCCATGTGCCGGCAGGTCGGCGTCGTCAATCCGCGCTAGCCCAGATAAGCGCCGCCGTTGACGTGCAGCGTCTGGCCCGTGACGTAGCGCGAATTCACCAGGTAGAGGACGGCGTCGGCGATGTCCTGAGGCGCGCCGCGGCCGCCCGTCAGCGTGTAGTGGAGGGCGTGGTGTCCCGGATTGACGCTGCTCGAGGCCTTACGGACGGTCTCGATCAGCCCGGGCACGACGCAGTTGACCATGATGCCGTCCCTGGCGAGATCGTGCGCCAGCGCCTTCGTCAGGCCAACCAATCCCGCTTTCGCGGCGACGACGTGCGGGCGGTTCTTGGAGCCGGTGTGGCCGGTCAGCCCGCCGATGTTGACGATGGCGCCTGTGCCGCCTCTGCGCAGATGCGGCAGGCAGGCTTTGACGCAGATGAACGCGCCGTCGAGCACGATGCCCATGATCTCCCGCCACTCCTGCAGGTCGATCTGGTCGATCGGCGCCTCGCGTCGCACCGCGGCGTTGTTGACAAGGATGTCGAGCCGACCGAACTGCTTGTGCGCGGCCTCGACCATGCGCCCGACCTGGTCGGGATTGGAGACGTCGGCGAGTGCCGTCATGGCGCGGCCGCCGCGGCGGTCGATCGCGGCCACCGTGGCGTCCGCCTCGTCGCGGCTCTGCCGCGCGTTGACGACGATCGCAGCACCCGCGTCAGCCAGCGTCAGCGCGATCGCGCGGCCGATATTGCGGCCGGCGCCAGTGACGAGTGCCACCTTTCCGGCGAGCGCCTTGTTCTCAGTCATGCTTCATCCCCTGAATGGCGAAAGGTCGATCTTGCCGTCGAAGGCGGTGCGCGCGAAGGCGAGGAAGCGGTCCGCGAGCGCGTTGCTCCAGCCGCCATGCGCAGCGTTGAGGCGGAACTTTTCTTCGATATCGGCGCGCGTGAGCCGCTCATGGGCGCCGCCGCGCAGATGCGGCTGGCGTTCCTCGGCGACGCTCCCGTCCTTGAGACGGGCGCGGATATGACCGGTATAGCCGTGCGGGTAAGGATTGTCGGGATCAATCACGTAGCCGACCTTCGCGGCGAGGGCGAGCAGGCGCGGATCACGCACCGTCGCGTCGGTGAACGCGCCGAGCCCGGCATGGCCGAGCACGAATCCCGCAGCGATGCAGAACGGCGTGCTGAACTTCGCCGCGTACGCGTTGGGCGGTTGCCGCTTCGCCGCGATCGGCTCCCAAAGCCGATGCACCGTGCCCTCGGCTACCTCGCAGGTGAGCTCGGCGATCTGCTCCGGCTTGATGCCCTTCGCGGCGAGCCGGCGTGCGCAGTCGATATACGGATGGGTCATCGTGCCACAGGCGTACGGCTTGAAGGCAACGGTGGTCGCGATCCACTCGCTGCCGAAGCCATCCAGCAGTTTGCCCCAGTCGCCTTTCGTTGTGCGCGCAAACGCGTTGAACAGACCGTGCGTGCCTTCGAACACGCTGCCCGGGCCGATGAAGCCGTGCCGCGCGAGATTGGCTGCGCGCAGACCGCATTGTGCGGCCCAGCCGGGATGCAGACGCTTGGTCCACGAGCCGTCGGCGAGATACTCGATAATGCCGCTCGCCATGCTGCCGGCCACGCCGAGCGCATCGACGAGCTGCTTTGGCGGGAGGCGTAAGGCGGCGCCGACGCCGGCCGTTGCCCCCATCGCGCCGAGCACGGCCGTGGGATGGAAGCCTGCCTTGTGGAAAGCCTTGGGCACGACCAGGCTCAGCCGGCACATGACGTCTACGCCGACCGCGATGCCGTACAGCGTATCTGCGCCGACGAGGCCCTCGCGCTCGGCAATGGCGAGCAGCGCCGGCACGATGACGACACCGGCATGCACCGGGCCACCTTCGAACGTGTCATCGAAATCCTCACCGTGCGCGGCGAGGCCGTTGAGTAGGGTGGCGCTGGCTGTATCGCGGCCGCGCGCATGGCCGATCGCAGTGCACGGTCCTTCGCCTTCCCAGCCAGCGAGGGCCGCGCGCATGTAGTCGGTGTCGCGCGCGGCGACCGCGAGGCCGGCGATGTCGATCAGCATCTCCTCGGCGCGCGCCCGCATTTCAGCGGGGAGCGGCTTGCCGTAGCCTTGGGCAATAGCGGCCGCGAGCCGGGCGGCGACCGTCGGGCCCTCCTTTCGTTCGCTCATGGTGCGGCAGTTTGCATACGCGCGGCCCGAAGCTCGCGATAGAGCGCGGCCACGACGACCGCGGCGGCGCAGAGCAGCAGGACAAATGACACTGGGTCCTCCAGAAAGATCATGTGATCGCCGCC
>DATAAP010000627.1:0-6463 GCA_036260035.1 Alphaproteobacteria bacterium
GCAGGGTCAGCCCGAAGGCGAGCCCGGTCAGATTGAGCACGCCGATCAGTAGACCGGACACGGCGGTGATGATGATGATGTCGATCACAGCGCCGCCCGCCGAGGTCACCGCGGAGATCGCACCGCGCGCCGACAGCCGGCTGCCCTTGTAGCCGAAGACCATTGCGAACAGGATCAGCATCGCCGTCGCGAGCAGCGCCGCGTACTCGGCCTCCATGTTCCATACCAGCAGCCCTAGCACGAGAACCGCGAACGGAATGGGGAAATGCCAGCCTGAGCGCAGCACGCGCCCGAGCGGCGGGATCTGCGCCAGCGGCGTTCCGGTGATCCTGCGCTTGGCCGCCTCCAGATCGACCTGCACGAACAGTGCCGCGTAATAGAGAAAGGCCGGCAGGATCGCGGCGACCATGACGTCGCCATAGGGCACCTGCAGATATTCCGCCATCAGGAACGCGGCGGCCCCCATCACCGGCGGCATCAGCTGCCCGCCGGTCGAGCCCACCGATTCGATCGCGGCGGCGAGCTGGCCGGGAAAGCCGGCGCGCTTCATCAAGGGAATGGTGATGGTGCCGACGCTGGCGACGTTGGCGACAGCGCTGCCGGAGACCATGCCAAAGAACGCAGACCCGACCACGGCGATCTTGGCCGAGCCGCCGCGGAAGCGGCCCATCATCGCCATCGACAGGTCAGTGAAATAGTCGGAACCGCCGCACCGCGTGAGCACCTGGCCCATGATCACAAACGGCACGACGACGATCGCCGCAACCTGCAGTGCGCCGCCGAGCAGCGCGTTGGTGTCGATGCCGAGATAGACCATGAGTCGGCTGAGCGCGACCGGCCGTGTGGCGATCTGCTCTGGGAGCATCCAGCCGAGCAGCGCGTAGGCGCAAAGGACGAGAATGATAATGATCAGCGACCAACCGGAAGTGCGCCGCGTCGCTTCCAGCACCAATGCGCAGATCACGGTCGCGACCGCGATGCCGTCGACGGGCCGGTACACCAGCTCCGTCACCAGAACCGGATAGCGGAACGCGATGTATGCACACGCGGCGAACCCCGCGACGGACGCGAGGAGGTCGTACCAGGCCACGCGTCGTTTTCCGACGCTGAGGAATGTCCCGCCATCGGCGTCATGGCCGCGCGGCGGAATCATCAGGAATGTCAGCGCGAGCGTCACGCCGAGAACCGCGGCGAGAAACTGCTCCGTGTAGAGGCCGATCCCGAGCCGACCCGGCAGATTGAGCACCCAGCCGATCACCAGAAGGACGAGAGCGGCTTGGAGCGCCAGGACGACGCTGCGTGAAGCGCTCGGCATGAACTATGTGCGTTCGCTCCGAAGCGTCGATGCGGTCACTTCGTCAGCGCGATCGCCTTGTCCTTGTAGTAGGCCAGCGCACCCGGGTGATACGCGATCCCGATATCGCGATACATGCGCTCGACTTTCATGTCCCGAAACAGCGGCAGGCCGGCAGCCATAGCATCGCGCTGCTCCGCGAGGACCTGAGTCAGCTTATAGACGCGGTCGTTCGGCAGTTTGTCGGACACGAACATGACGTAGTCGTAGAACATCATCCTCGTCGGACCGTTGATGCCCGGGAGATTCGGCGCGGGGTTCACCGTATCCGGGAACGAAGTCGGGACGACCTTCTTCATGGCTGCGATCGCCTCGGGCGTTTCGAGGATGGGCAGATAGCGGATGCCGCCCACCGCCGCGTCGGCTTCCGACACCTTGGCGGCTCCGACCGCGAAATAGCCAACATCGGCGCGCCCTGCGATGAATTCGTCGACGCCGCGGATCAGGTTGGGCACCAGCACCGGCTTGATGTCGGCCGCCGACAGACCGGCATTGGCCAGCAGGCCGTCGATCACGGTCTTGATGATCTCTTGCGTTGTATAGCCGTACGGCACGGCCTTGCCTTTGAGGTCGGCGGCGCTGCGGATCGGCGAATCCTTGCGTACGAAGAAACCCGACTTGATCGGGAACATCACGCCGACCACGCGCAGGTTCTTCTGCGGCCGGTTGGCGAACGAGCCGGTGCCGGTGAACGCCTCGGTCAGCTCCAGCGTGTTGACGAAGCCGATATCTAGCTCGGCACCATTGACCAGCGGCACCATCACGCCAGTGCCGCTGCTCGGCTGCACGCGCGCCTGGATCTTCGCCGCGTCGTCGAGCGCCTTCGCATAGGTAGCACCCAGCGTGTAGGTCATCGTCCCCTGCGGGCTGGTGCCGATGCCGAGCGGCTGCGCCGCAACCGGTGCCGTGAAAAGAAGTCCCGCCAGCGCAACGATGACGATCCGGTGCATGGTGTTCCTCCCTGGATTTCTGTTTTCAGCCGCCGCGCGCGGCGAGGAGCGCATCCTCCAGCTCGTCGCCGCGTTCGGCGCTTTCATCCATATCGATCAGCCGATCGAGCAAGGCGATCAGCATTTCGCGCTCCTGCGCGTTGAAGGGCGCGAACAGACGTTCCTGCGCGCGGCGCACGACCGGCTGCACGCGCGCCAGCATCTTCTCCCCAGCAGGCGTGAGCTCGAGCAACCGCTTGCGCTTGTCGGTCGGGTCGATCGCGCGACGCAGCAGCAGGCGCTCCTCCAGCCGGGCGACGACCATGCCAGTCGTCGAGCGGTCGAGGCCCAGCAGGCGCGCCAGCGAGATCTGGTCGATCCCGGGATAACGGCTCAGCACGTACAGGATGCCGTATTGGGTGGTGGTCAGATCGAACTCGCGGCATTCATCCGCGAAGATCGAGACGGCGATCTGATGGCAGCGGCGGATCATGAAGCCGGGGCGGCGGTACAGCTCCTGCAGCCGCGACTCCGGCACGATGCCGCCGACTTTCGATTGCTTCTTCGCCATGCGCTCCCGCCCCGTTCTTGGCGGCAAGTGTGCCTAGCGGTTGCGGAAAGCGCAAATTGAAAGACGTCTGACGAATACGCGCCGCGGCGTCGGTGGCGGGGGAGACTAACGCGAGCTAGGCGACCTTCTTGATATTGAAGGTGAACACGCCGGCTTCCTCGCGCCAATCGACGAGCTGGTTGCCGCTGGTCTTGCAGAAGGCCTCGAAATCGTTCACCGCACCAGGATCAGTCGTGAGTACCTGCAAGGTTCCGCCGGCCGGCACGTCCTTGATCGCTTTCTTAACCCGCAGAATTGGCAACGGGCAGTTCAGGCCTTTGGTATCGAGGAGGGTCACACTCATATAATGGGCTCCGACGAAAACAGCGGGGACGGTATCGCTTGTCCCTCCTGATAAGCAATACTACATTGCTGCGCAGGGGTTGTCACTAATTAACGATTATATCCTGTAGATTCTGGAAGAAATTAGGCCGCATGTCCTCCTTGCCCGTAAACGTCCTCGTCAGCGTGCTCGGCCTGCTCGCGGGCGTCGTCTTCGGCGCGACTGCGCAGCGCACGAATTTCTGCACGATGGGTGCGATCTCGGACATCCTGAACCTGCAGGACTATCGCCGCTTCCGGGCGTGGCTGCTGGCCATCGCCGTGGCCATCGCGGGCAGCCAGGCACTTTATCTGGGCGGCATCCTCGATCTCGGCAAGTCGATCTACCTGACCGCCAATCTGGGTTGGCTCGGCGCCATCGTCGGCGGTCTGCTGTTCGGGTTCGGCATGACTCTGACCGGCGGCTGCGGCAACAAGACGCTGGTCCGGCTCGGCGCTGGGAACCTCAAGTCCCTGGTCGTTACGCTCGTACTTGCCGTATTCGCGTTCATGACCTTGCGCGGCCTGCTCGGGCTTGCGCGCATCAATTTCATCGAGAGTACCAACGCCAACCTCGCCGGCGTCGGCCTGAGCACGCAGGGCATCCCGGATCTGTTGTCCGCAAGCACCGGGCTGTCCCTGCCCGGCCTGCGCTGGGTGGTGGCCGTTGCGGCGGTGCTGGGCCTGCTCTGGTACTGCTTCAAGGATCCCGATTTCCGGGCCTCGCCCGCGAACATCCTGGGCGGTGCGATCATCGGCGCGCTGATCCCGATCGGCTGGGCGATCACCGGCGTGATCGGTGCCGACGACTTCGAGCCGGTGCCGCTGGCCTCGCTCACCTTCGTCGCGCCGATTGGTGAAAGCCTCATGTACCTGATGATCTTCACCGGCACTTCGATCAATTTCGGCATCGCCGCGGTCGGCGGCGTGATCCTCGGCTCGTTCTTGATGGCCGTCGCGACGCGCAGCTTCCGTGTCGAGTCCTTCGCCGACCGAAACGACATGCTGCGCCATCTCGCCGGCGGTGCGTTGATGGGCACGGGCGGCGTTCTCGCGCTCGGCTGCACGGTCGGCCAAGGCATCACCGGCCTGTCGACGCTCGCCTTCGGCTCGCTGCTCGCCACATTGTCGATCGTTGCCGGCGCCGTCTACGGCCTCAAGTATCTCGAGGAAGGCAGCCTCGGCGGCGCCTTCCGCGCCATCGTCGCCCGCGGCTGAGCCGCGCCTACCCGGCTCGCCGACGCCGCAGCTGCAGCAGCGAGATCATGTGGAAGATGATCCACAGCGGCACCGCGAAGGTCGGAACGATGCTGAGCGGAAGCAATCCCATGCTCGCCGACGGCGTGCCGGTCGCGAAGAATCCGAGCGCTGAATTGCTCGACAGCACGCCGGTCGCGATCGCGGCGAGGAAATCGATCAGCCCGGCGATGTTGAGCCAGAACACGCGTCCCTCCCAGCCGGCATGCTGAGCGATCACCGACTGCAGCACGAACGGCGCCGCCAGTCCGACCGCGAAATCGCCCAGTCCGGCGGGCCACGCGAACAGCCCGGGCAGCAGATCGAAGGCGTACAGCACCATGAACATGATGCCCACCACGCGCCAGGCCTGCAGGGCCGTGAGCAGCCGCAGATCGATGCCCAAAGCAAACGCACGCACACGTTCGGACGTCCGATAGAGCAGCGCGAACAGGGCTGGCGGCAGCACGATCGCAGTCAGGATCGGCAGAGGCGTCCCGCCCGGCCCTGCCTCGAAAATGCCGGCGCGGCCTGCAGACACGATGGCGGCGAACCACGCCACTAGGACGATGCTCAACAGGACGGGCATGCCGTCGGCGCGCGACGGCTGCGGTGCGGCTGTATTCGAAACAGGTGTCATCGGTTCGCTCCGTTCCTAAATACGTGTAGGTGCACGCATCTTGGTGAAAAAATCACCGTTTGGCTGGGGCCGACGCGCCCTCCTGCGCAGCAGCGACGAGTGCGTCGAGTCCACTGCGCAAGGCTTGCCATTGCGCGGCGCCGATCTTGCCGATGATCCGCTCTTGCGCCGCCTGCCAGAATGGCTTTGCACGTTCGAGCGCGCTGCGTCCGCTGCGCGTCAGCGCCAGTGTGCGCTCGCGCCGATCGGGGCCCGGCTCCGACCGCACCCAGCCAAGGCGCTCCAGCGGCGCCAGATTCCGCGTTAGCGTGGTGCGGTCCATGCCCAGCCGCTGTGCCACGCGCATCATCGGCGCACCGTCCGACAGGCTGATGACCTGCAGCACCGAGAACTGCGTCGCGCGCATGCCGCTCGGCTCGATGGCAGCGTCGTACATTTGCGTGATCGCCCGCGCCGCCTTGCGCAGGTTGAAACAGGCGCAGTCTTGGGCGGCCTTGGCGGCAGCCATACGGTCGTCCTCAGTCATGGTGAGTGTATATGCACTTATTTGGCGCGAGTCAATCGTGTGCCGAGCAGCGCTCACGCCACGGTCACGGTGGCATAAAAAGCTTGGCTCGCGCGTTTAATTCGCGAGAAGGGAGACTTCGCATGCGCTTTGCCTTGGCCGGACTTGCCGTTGTCGCTGCGATCGTCGGCACCGCGGGCGTCGCGAATGCCCATGATCGGCATCGCTACTATCACACGCCCTATCCGCCTCCGGTGCGCTATGTGCCGCCGCCGCGCGTGTACTACCCGCCGCCGGCGTATTATTACGCCCCGGGCCCGGTCTATGTGCTGCCGCAGCCCGTCCCGTATGGCTACTACGCGCCGTACCGGCCGCACCGGCACCGGCATTACCCGCGCGCCGCGGCCACGTTTCACTTCAAGTTCTAGAGCGCCCGTGCCGAAATCGGAGTGACGGCACCCGCCTTGCGGCACTATCGCGACGGATCACTGCGCCCGCCGGAACCTGCGGCGGGCGCTTTGTTTTGACGTCGCTTGCGTGGTCCGCGACAGCCGCCGCAAATCAGCGCTCCAGCCAGTCTACGACGGTGTCGATCGCGTCCTCGGCATAGAGGTCGAGGAAGAAATGATCGGCGCCCTCGATCACGTGCACGGTGAGGTTCCGCTGCCCCTCAAGACCACGCAGCTGGTCGGTCAGGTCAGCGACCACCGTGTCGGCACCAGCGGCGACGACCAGCGTGCGCTGGCGGATTCTGGGCAGCAGCGTCGGCGTATTGCGAAGCGGCGACGGCGCATACCAGCCGGCGATGCTCGACGCGGTCGCCGTCGCGTTCGGACAGTAGAGGAAACCGATGCGGTCGACCGGCGCC
>DATAAP010000628.1:0-25670 GCA_036260035.1 Alphaproteobacteria bacterium
ATGTTCTGCGCCGGATTGCGCGCCGGGTACTTGCCCGAGCGCAGCAGCTCGGTCATCTCCTGCTCGAGGAAGCGCCCCTGCTCGACCAGCATGACGTTGTCGATCAGCACGCCCTCTTCCTCGACCGTCGTCGAATCCGGCGGCATCGACCCTGGTGTGAGGCCGCCGATATCGGCCTGATGGCCGCGCGAGGCGACGAAGAACAGGATCTCCTTGCCGGCCTCGTCGAAGACCGGCGTCACCACGGTGACGTCCGGCAGATGCGTGCCGCCGTTGTATGGCGCGTTGAGCACGAACACGTCGCCCGGCCGCATCGAGTTGCCGCGCGCGCGCTTGATGGCCGCAACGCTTTCTCCCATCGAGCCGAGATGCACCGGCATGTGCGGCGCGTTGGCGATGAGCGCGCCATCGCGGTCGAACAGCGCGCAGGAGAAGTCGAGCCGCTCCTTGATGTTGACCGAGTAGGCGGTGTTCTGCAGCGCCACGCCCATCTGCTCGGCGATAGACATGAACAGGTTGTTGAACACCTCGAGCATGACCGGGTCGACCTGCGTGCCGACCGCGCGCGCGCGCTGCAGCGCCACGACGCGGCGCAGCACGATGTGGTTGCGCGGCGTGATCTCCGCCTGCCACCCCGGCTCGACGATGGTCGTCGCGTTCTTCTCGGCGATGATCGCGGGGCCGCTGACCCTCACGCCGGGGACCAGCGCGTCGCGCTCATAGACCGGCGTGTCGTGGCTGGCGCCCTCGGAATACATGGCTACGCGCGCGCGGGCGCTTGGTGCGGGCGGCGTGCCCAGCGCAGGCATGACCGGGTCTTCCGCGGTCTCGGTGCGGCCGACCACCTCGACGGCCACCGCCTCCACGATCACCCGCTTGTCGGGCATCATGAAGCCGTAGCGCTGGCGGTGCGCGGCTGCGAAAGCCTCGACCATCGCCGCACGGCTGCCCCAATCGACCACCAGCGTCGAATCCGTGCCCTCGTATTTGAGATGCAGCTTGCGCTGCACCTCGATCTGCGCGTCGGGCAGGCCCTGGCGGCGCATCTCGTCCATGCCGTCCTTGGCAAGGACATCGAGCTCGTGCTCGAGCTGCGCGATCAGCTTGTCTTCCAGAACGGCTTCGACGGCCTTCTCGCGCATCACGCGCAGGTCGGCGAGGCCCATGCCGTAGGCCGACAGCACGCCGGCGAGCGGATGGATGAAGACGGTCTTCATGCCGAGCGCGTCGGCAACGCGGCATGCATGCTGGCCGCCGGCGCCGCCGAAGGTGCAGAGCGCATATTCGGTCACGTCGAAGCCGCGCTGCACGGAAATCTGCTTGATCGCGTTCGCCATGTTCTCGACGGCGATCTTGAGGAAGCCGTCGGCGATCTCCTCCGGCGTGCGGCGCTCGCCGGTCGCCTTGCGCACGTCCTCGGCCAGGGCAGCGAACTTCTCGCGCACGACGCCGGCGTCGAGCTTCTCCTTGCCGCTGCGGCCGAACACCGCCGGGAAGAAATCCGGCTGGATCTTGCCGACCATGATGTTCGCGTCGGTGACGCAGAGCGGCCCGCCGCGGCGGTAGCAGGCCGGACCCGGATTGGCGCCAGCGCTCTCCGGCCCGACCCGGAAGCGAGCACCATCGAAGAACAGGATCGAGCCGCCGCCAGCCGCGACGGTGTGGATCTTCATCATCGGCGCACGCATGCGCACGCCGGCGACGAGCGTCTCGAAGGCGCGCTCGTATTCGCCATTGTAGAGCGCCACGTCCGTCGAGGTGCCGCCCATGTCGAAGGTAATGATCTCCTTGAACCCCGCCATGGTCGCGGTGCGCACCGCGCCGACGATGCCGCCGGCCGGCCCGGACAGGATCGAATCCTTGCCCTGGAAGAAGCGCGCGTCCACGAGCCCGCCATTCGACTGCATGAACATCAGCCGCGTATTGGCCTCGCCCTCGCCCTGGATGTCGCCGGCGACCTGGTCGACATAGCGGCGCAGGATCGGCGAGACATAGGCGTCGACCACGGTCGTGTCGCCCCGGCCGACGATCTTCATCAGCGGGCTGACGTGGTGCGACACCGAAATCTGGGTAAAGCCGATCTGCTTGGCGATCTGCTCCAGCGCCAGCTCGTGCGCAGGGAAGCGGTAGCCGTGCAGCAGCACGATCGCAACGGCGCGGATGCCGGCATCGTAAGCCTGCTGCAGGCCGCGGCGCGCGGATGCGGCGTCGAGCTTCGCCAGCACCTCGCCAGTCGCGGTGATGCGCTCATCGATCTCGATCACGCGCTCGTAGAGCAGCTCGGGCAGCACGATACGGCGCGTGAACAGCTTCGGCCGGTTCTGGTAGGCGATGCGGAGCTGGTCGGCGAAGCCTTTGGTGATCGCCAGGGCCACGCGTTCGCCCTTGCGCTCGAGCAGGGCGTTGGTCGCGACGGTGGTGCCCATCTTCACCGCAGCGACCGGCGCGTCCACGAGCGGCGCATCGCCCTCGAGGCCGAGCAGATCGCGGATGCCCTGCATCGCCGCATCGGGATAGCGCTCCGGATTCTCCGAAAGCAGCTTGTGGGTGAGGATCGCGCCGTCGGGCCGCTTGGCGACGATGTCGGTGAAGGTGCCGCCGCGGTCGATCCAGAACTGCCAGCCGTTTGCCATCGCTTCGCCTCTTCCGCGCCGCTGATCTTGCGGCGGCGCGGCTTTCAACGGTGATAAAAGTTTTTTATCTTGTGACGGTTTTTTGATAATGTGCGATCGGAGCGTGGCCGTCAAAGGGAAAACGTCATGGTCGATCTGCGCAATCTCGAGACTTTCGTCTGGGTGGCCCAGCTCGGCGGCTTCCGCGCCGCGGCCGAGAAGCTCAACACGACGCAGCCGGCGATCTCCGCGCGCATCGCCCTGCTCGAGGACGAGCTGCGCGTGAAGCTGTTCGACCGCGAGCAGCGCCGCGCGACTCTCACCGCCAAGGGGTTCGAGCTGCTCGGCTATGCCGAGCGCATGCTGCAGCTGCGCGCCGACATGATGCAGGCCGTGACCGAGAAGATGGCGATGCGCGGGCTGATCCGGCTGGGCGTCGCGGAGACGATCGTGCACACCTGGCTGTCACGGCTGGTCGAGCGGCTGCACGCCGTCTATCCATCCATCACGCTCGAGATCGAGGTCGACACCACGCCCAATCTGCGCGCGGGCCTCGTGGCGCATCAGCTCGACGTCGCCTTCCTGCTCGGGCCCGTGAGCGAGGCGCGCATCAAGAACCTGCCGCTTTGCGCCTACCCGCTCGCGTGGGTCGCCAGTCCGAAGCTGGAGCTGCCGCCCGAGCCGGTGCCGATCGCCAGCCTCGCGCGCTGGCCGATTATCACCTACCCGCGCAACACGCGGCCGTATCTCGAGATCCAGGAGCTGTTCGCGCGTGGCGACGTGCCGGGCCCGCGGCTCTACGGCAACGCCTCGCTGTCGACTATTGTGCGCATGACGCTGGACGGGATCGGCGTCAGCGCCATCCCGCCCGTGGTGATCGGCCGCGAGCTCGCCGAGAAGAAGCTGCGCCTCGTGCGCGCCGAGCGCAGCCTGCCCGACCTCAACTTCGTCGCCGCCTACCCGGTCAAGCCTGACAGCTACATCGCCGCCGCGGTGGCGGAGCTCGCGAAGGAGATCGCGACCAAGCCGCTCGGAGCGGCGGGCAAAAGTGCGAAAAACTCCCCACAGGAGCCCGCGCGCGCCGCGCGATGATCGACGTTAGGCAAGCTCAACAGCCTGCCGCGTGGGCGCAGTTCTGTTCGTCGCGCTCGATCGTCACTGCGCCGCATAGCATGTCGACCGTCCCGCCATCCGAGGACAGCGGCAGCAGCACCCGCTCGTAATGGAGTGCTTGCCGTCGTCCTTGACGTAATCGCACTCGATCAAGGTCAATCTCGTCGAGCGGCCGGTCAGCTCCTCGCCGTATTCCTGTGCTCGACCTCGCCGCCGACGAGGCGGAACCAGAAGCGCAAGGGGCTCTGCGTGACCGTGGCGAGGAACACGTGCGACAGGAAATTGCGCATCTCCCAGGGATCGATATCGCGCCGGGCCGGAAGGGTGCTGCCATGCCCCTTGGGAGCGCCAGTACGCCTCGAAGGCGCGCAATGCCTCCGACTTGAGGAGCGCGCGCACGTCCCGGGCCATCGAACCTCTTCTTTTTCTTCGTCGCGGCCTCGACCCGCTGTGTCACAGCGTAACGCTACGCGCGGACGAGAGCACCACGCCCGCAGGTGCAGTCCGCGAGAAAAAGCGCGTCGCTATCCGTCCGATAGATTTTCCTGATCGGCGTCCATACAATTTCGAAATTGGACAGCGCCGGCCCAGCATGGGTGAATGGCGTGTCCTTATCCATCCGGGGATGCGCCATGGACGGAGCCGTTGGTCCTGCCGAAACCGGTCATGCCGCGCGGCTGCGCGTCCGTCGCGGCGAGCACGATGCTCCCACCGCCGGCTTGGCGCCCGGCTACGTGCAAGGCAACCTCGCCATCCTGCCCGCCGAGCTTGCTTCCGACTTCCTGCGCTTCTGCCAGCTCAATCCCAAGCCCTGTCCCCTGCTCGCCGCCTCGGCGCCGGGCGATCCGCACCTGCCCTCGCTCGGCGCAGATCTCGACATCCGCACCGACCTGCCGCGCTATCGCGTCTGGCGCGACGGCGTTCTGGCCGACGAGGTGCCGGACATCAAGGCGCACTGGCGCGACGACCTCGTCGCTTTCGTGATCGGCTGCTCCTTCTCCTTCGAGGAGGCGCTTGTCGCCGACGGGCTCGAGCTGCGCCATATCGCGGCGCGGCGCAATGTGCCGATGTACCGGACGTCGATCGAGACCGTGCCGGCGGGCCCGTTCCGCGGGCCGATGGTCGTGTCGATGCGGCCGTTCAAGCCGGCCGACGCGATCCGCGCCATCCAGATCACGACGCGCTTTCCCTCTGTGCACGGGGCGCCCGTGCATGTCGGCCTGCCGCATCTGATCGGCATCAAAGACATCGCCAAGCCCGATTACGGCGATCCCGCCGATATGCGGCCCGACGAGCTGCCGGTGTTCTGGGGCTGCGGGGTGACGCCGCAGGCGGTGATCGCGGCGGTGAAGCCGAAATTCTCGATCACCCACGCGCCCGGCTACATGCTGGTCACCGACCTTAGGAACACGCAGCTGGCGATCTTGTGATCGAAAGAACGACGATACGTAAGACACGTACAGGAGGCATGGGGATGATCAAGGCAATCGTGACAGGTGCTGCCCTCGCGCTCGCGGCAGCCGCCGCATCCGCGCAAGAGCTGCCGAAGACGCATCTGAAGGTCGTCGGCGCGTGGGGCAACCTGAGCCAATACAAGAATTTCGAGCAACCGTTCTGGACGCAGCAGCTCGCCGATCGCTCCAAGGGCGCCATCACCGCCGAGATCACGCCGTTCAACGAAATGGGCCTAAAAGGTGCCGAAATCTTCCGGCTGATGCGACTCGGCGTGATCGATTTCGGCTCGACCGTGCTCGGCTATGTCGCCAGCGACGACGCGCGCAACGAGGCGATCGACCTCGCGGGGCTGGCGCCCGACATCGCCACCGCGCGCAGGCTGTCCGACGCCTACAAGCCCGTCTACGACAAGTTCTACCGCGAGCGCTTCGGCATTCAGGTGCTCGGCATCTGGCCGTATCCGGCGCAGGTGATCTTCTGCAATGGGGCGATCGGCGGACTCGCCGACCTCAAGGGCAAGAAGGTGCGCACCGGCAACCGCACGCTCGCCGAGTTCGTCGAGGCGCTGGGCGGCACCGGCGTCACCATGGCGTTCAGTGAGGTGGTGCCGGCGCTGCAGAACAAGGTCGTCGACTGCGCCATCACCGGCACGTTGTCGGGCAATGCCGCGAAGTGGCACGAGGTGTCGACGCATATCTACGCCCTGCCGGTCGGCTGGAGCCAGGTGATGCACGGCGTCAACGTCCGCAGCTGGGAGAAGCTGGCGCCGCCGGTGCGCGACTTCCTCAAGGCCGAGATCGCGCGGCTCGAGGACGAGATCTGGAAGGCCGCGGAAGCCGAGACGCAGGACGGTATCGACTGCAACATCGGCAAGCCCACCTGCAAGAACGGCACGCCGGCGAAGATGACGCTCGTGCCGGTCAGCGATGCCGACAAGGCGCTGCTCAAGAAGGTGCTGAGCGAGACTGTCGTGCCGAAATGGGCCGCGCGCTGCCCCGGCGACTGCGTGCCCGCCTGGAACGACACCGTCGGTAAGGTCGTCGGAATCACCGCGAAGGGCGGGTGACGCCGCGCCGAGTTGCGCTGCGCATGACCCGAGCGACGGTCGTTGAAGTCGCCTTCGCCATTGTGGGGGAGGACCCATGACGCGCGCGCTCGACGCTCTGCTCCGCCTCGCCGACCGCGTGTCGCTGTGGGCGACATGGGGCGGCGGGGCGCTGATGCTGGCGGCCGCCTTCGTCGTGGGGGTCGATGTGCTGCTGCGGAAGTTCTTCCTCTTCTCGCTCGGCGGCGCCGACGAGCTGTCGGGCTACGCGTTTGCGATCAGCACGGCCTGGGCGCTGAGCTTCACCCTGCTCCGCCGCGCCCATGTGCGTGTCGACGCGCTCTACGGCCACCTGCCGCAGCGCATGCGCGCGGCGCTCGACATCGCGGCGTTGCTCGCGCTCGCGCTCTTCGCCTCGATGCTCGCCTGGCATGCCAGCGCCATGTGGGCTACGTCATGGGATTTCGCGGCGCGCGCGACGACGCCGCTGCAGACGCCGCTGTGGATCCCGCAGGGGCTGTGGTCGCTGGGGCTGATCCTGTTCGTGCTCGTGACCCTGGCACTGCTGCTGCGCACCGTGGTGGCGCTGGCCGGCGGCGATCTCGCCGCGGTGCGCGCGCTCGCGGGGGCGCGCACCATCGAGGAGGACGCGGCCGACGAAGCCGCGATCGCCGCGGAGGTCCGCACCACGCCTGAAAGCCTGCGCGGCTGATGCTCGCCGTCGCCTTCCTCCTGCTGATTCTGCTGCTGGCGCTGGCGCTGCCGGTCGCCGCCGCGCTGGGCGTGCTCGGGCTGCTGCTGGAGCAGCTCTACTCGCGCATGCCGCTATCGCTCGCGATGGGCGAGATCGCGTGGTCGTCGAGCAAGGACTTCCTGCTCGTCTCGATCCCCATGTTCATCCTGCTCGGCGAGATCCTGCTGCGCGCCGGCGTCGCCGAGCGCATGTACGACGCGATGATCAAATGGCTGTCGTGGATTCCCGGCGGCCTGATGCATTCCAACATCGGCGCCTGCGCGATCTTCGCGGCAACCTCGGGCTCTTCGGTCGCCACCGCGGCGACGGTGGGCACCGTCGCGCTGCCGCTGGTCAAGCGCCACGGCTATAACGAGCGCCTCTTCCTCGGCACGCTGGCGGCGGGCGGCACGCTCGGCATCCTGATCCCGCCGTCGATCAACATGATCATCTACGCGGTGCTGACCGACACCTCGATCCCGAAGCTTTATCTCGCCGGCATCTTTCCGGGGCTGGCACTCGCCGCGCTCTTCATGCTGACGGTCGCAGTTCTCTGCATCCTGCGGCCCGGCTGGGGCGGGCGCAAGCTGCCGGCCGATTGGGGCCAGCGCATCGCCAGCCTGATCCACCTCCTACCGCCGCTCTTCATCTTCCTGATCGTGGTCGGCTCGATCTATGCCGGGTTCGCAACGCCGACCGAGGCGGCAGCGCTCGGCGTCGTCGCGTCGCTGGGGCTCGCGTGGGGCTTCGGACGGCTCTCCCTTGCCATGCTGCGCGAGGTGGTCGAGAACGCGATGCGCACCACCGCGATGGTCATGCTGATCATCGTCGGCGCCTACTTCCTCAACTTCGTCATGTCGGCGATCGGCCTCACCGCCGCGCTTACCACGTTTATCGCCGGGCTCGGCCTGTCGAAGCTGGAGATGCTGCTGGCCGTGATCGTCTTCTACGTCATCCTCGGCTGCTTCATGGAAACGCTGTCGATGATGATCACGACCATTCCCATCGTGGCGCCCGTCATGTTCCAGCTCGGCTTCGATCCGGTGTGGTTCGGCATCGTCATCGTGATCCTGATCGAAGCCGCGCTGATCACGCCGCCGGTCGGCCTCAACCTGTTCGTCGTGCAATCCCTGCGCAAGGGCGGCTCGCTCAACGACGTGATCGTCGGCTCGCTGCCCTTCGTGCTGGCGATGTTTGTCATGCTCGCCGTGCTGGTCGCCTTCCCCGGCATCGCCTTGTGGCTGCCCGCGCAGTTCAGTTAGAACACGAACGATGTTTACCTTCACGCGCTACGCCAACGGCCGCAGCGACCGGATCGCGGCCGCCATCGACACGCTCGTCATCGCCGGCTGGACGGGCCGCGACGCGCACGCGATCCAGCACCATATCGAGGAGCTGGCCGCGCTCGGCGTGCCGCGCCCGAGCACGGTGCCGCTCTTCTATCGCGTCGCCGCGACGCAGCTCACCCAAGCCAGCGCGCTGCAGGTGCTGGGACCCGACAGCTCGGGCGAGGTCGAGCCGGTGATCGTTGCGCTCGCCGACGGGCTGTGGCTCGGCATCGGCTCGGACCATACCGACCGCAAGGCGGAGTCGATCTCGGTCGCTCTGTCGAAGCAGCTCTGCGGCAAGGTCATCGGAACGGAGCTCTGGCGGCTGGACGAGATATCCGCCGACTGGGACAAGCTGATCCTGCGCGCGCACGCCGAAATCGGTGGCCAGCGCGTGCTGTACCAGGAAGGCCCGCTCGCCGGCATCCGTCCGCCGGACGACCTGATCCGGCGCTACACCAACGCTGATACTCTGCCGCCGGGCACCGCCATGTTCTGCGGCACGCTCGGCGCCAAAGGCGGCGTGCGCCCGGGTACGAAATTCGAAATGGAGATCGAAGACCCGGTACGCCGCCGCGCACTTCGCCACGCCTATACGATCGAAGCCCTGCCGGTGATCGCATGAAGATCCGCGACCGTCTCGAATCCTGCCTCGCGCAGATCAACGACCCCGCCGGCGAGGGCAAGCGCGCTTTCATCCGGCTCTACACCGAGCAGGCGCGCGCGGTAGCCGACGCGCAGGACCGCCTGCGCGCGGCCGGGGCGCCGCTCGGGCCGCTCGGCGGGACAATCGTCGCGATCAAGGACCTGTTCGACGTGGAAGGCGAGCCGACCACCGCCGGCTCGGTAGCACTCCGCGACGCGCCACCGGCGAGGAGCGATGCTCCGGTGATCGCGCGGCTGCGCGCGGCGGGTGCGGTGATCGTCGGCAAGACCAACATGACCGAGTTCGCCTATTCCGGCATCGGCATGAACCCGCATTACGGCACGCCGGGCAATCCGTTCGACCGCGCGCGCATCCCTGGTGGCTCGACCTCCGGCGGCGCGGTCGCGCTTGCCGACGGCATGTGCGACATCGCCATCGGCTCCGACACCGGCGGCTCGACGCGCATTCCCGCCGCCTTCTGCGGCGTCGCCGGATTGAAGCCGACGCAAATGCGCATCCCGCTCGACGGCGCCGTGCCGCTCTCGACCACGCTCGATTCGATCGGCCCGATGGCGCGCACGATCGCCGACTGCGCACGCGCCGATGCGGTGATGGCCGGCGAGGCACCCCAGCCGATCGAAGCGACGGACCTGCGGCGCATCCGCCTGGGCCTGTGCAAGACGCTGGTGCTCGATGGGATGGACGATGAAGTCGCGCGCAGCTTCGAGCGTGCGATGAAGGCCCTATCCCCAGCGCGGCTTTCAGATTTCACAACCGAGCTGTTCGCCGCGATGGCGCAGGTCAATGCGCGCGGCGGCTTCACGGCGGCGGAGTCCTTTGCCTGGCACCGCGACCTGTTGGCGCGGCGCGGTGCCGACTACGACCCGCGCGTGCGCGTGCGCATCGAGCGCGGCGCCCTGCTTTCGGCCGCGGACTATATCGAGATGATGCAAGAGCGCGCGCGGCTGGTGCGTGCGATGGACGCCGCCCTTGCCGAAATCGATGCGCTGGTGATGCCGACTGTGCCGGTCGTGGCACCACGCATGGACGCACTCAAGAGCGACGACGAGTTCATGCGCATCAACCTGCAGGTTCTGCGGAACACCGCCATCGCCAACTTCTTCGATCTCTGCGCTGTCTCGCTGCCGATCCCGACGGATGGGCTTGCCGTCGGCCTGATGCTGGTCGGCCGCCGCGGCAGCGACAAGCGCTTGCTGCGCATCGCCGCCGCGGTCGAGACTGCTTTGGGCGCCGCGCGATGACCGTGCCAGGCGAGCTGCTGGTCTGGACCGATGTCGATCCGGCGCACGAGGCCGATTTCAACAACTGGTACGACCGCGAGCACATGGACGAGCGCGTGGCGATCCCGGGCTTCGTCAGCGCGCGGCGCTTCCAGCGCATCGGCGGCGGCCGCAAATACCTCGCGCTCTATCGGACCGAATCGCTTGCCGTATTCGACAGCGTCGCCTACCGGCAGGCGTTCACGAATCAGACAAAGTGGTCGCTCGAGAACTTCGAGCGCATGCGCGATACGGTGCGCTGCGTCGGCACGGTCGCGGCGACCGCCGGGGCGGGAACCGGCGGTGCGGCGGGGCTGATCGTCTTCGCCCCTGCCCGGCTGCGCGATGCGCAGAAGGAGAGCGAGGCCGCCGTTTCGCGCGACGGGATCGTCTCGGGCTACATCATCGAGCCCGACGCCCGGCTATCGACGCCGCTGCCCGGCGCCGCAGCCGGCACGCTGAACGGCTCGATCCTGATCCTCGAAGGAACGAGCGCGCCGGCGGTCGCCGATGCGGTCGAAAAAAGCCAGCGCGTCCTCGGCTCGGCCGAGAGCGCGCTGTTCCAGCTGATGTGGCGGCTGGATTGCCGCTGAGAGACTGCGCTTAGGCGCGCTGACGGCGCCAAGCGACTGCCGCGAGGCCCGCACCGAGCAGAAGCGCCGAAGCCGGCTCAGACACGGAAGTCTCGCCCCCGACGAGCACGTACGTGCCGCTGACGGTGTTCTCGAATCCGTCGTCGGTGAGAAATTGAAGCTCGAAATTGCCGTCGCCCATCCAAACGAAATCGAGCTGATGAAACCGAGCTCGTTGTTCGGGCCGTCTACGCGCGAGCCAATATATCAGGCGTCCACCGGATTGCCGGCGAGGAACACGATCTGGGTCGGATTGGAGGAGTTGGCTTCTGTGAACGGAACAGTGACCTGTCCGTCGAAATCGAAGGTCGCGAGGAACGTGTCGCCCGCGCAAAATTCGTAGGGATCGAGCGACGGCGCGTCCGTCCGCATTCACTGATGCAGCCGACCCATGTTTCAAACCTGTTTCTCAGGCCATGCGCGCCACGCGCGCCGGCAGGTCGACCCACGCCATCATCCACGCAGCGCCCTCGTCCAGCGCCTCGCGCGCGAGCGTGAACTGGTCGGGGAACGGCAGAGCCACCTGCGCTTCCGCCTCACCCTCGACGAAGACGAGGTCGCCGTCGAAGCGGCGGGCGATGCGCTGCATGCGCCGGTTCTCGACCAGGCAGATCATGTAGATTGAGCGGATCGCGCGATTGCGGCAGATGGTGATCGCGCGGCGCAGCAGCTCGGTGCCGATGCCGCGGCTCTGCCATTCGCGCTCGACCGTCACGGCCAGCTCGCAGCGCCAGCCCAGCCGCGGATCGTCGAGCCGCAGCTCGGCGACGCCGCG
Organism: Alphaproteobacteria bacterium; assembly: GCA_036260035.1. Lineage (GTDB taxonomy): Bacteria > Pseudomonadota > Alphaproteobacteria > CACIAM-22H2 > CACIAM-22H2 > DATAAP01. Next base: position 11,620 of record DATAAP010000628.1, read on the forward strand.
CAGCACGCCGTCGACGAAGCAGCCGACGATGATGGCGCGGAACCAGTCGATGCTGCTGCAGTAGTCGGCGATTCGCGCGTCGCTGACGAACCCGGAAAAGCGGCAGTGCCGGTCGTCCGGCGTCAGGCTAAGGAGGTGGTCATGAAAGAGGCCGATCTCGGCCGGTACCAGCTTGCGATAGACATGCATCGATGCCCTCCAGATCCGTAAGGCGACCTTGGCGGCATCCCCCCCGCGTGCTTGTTTGGTGAGCAGACCTACGAGCCCTGCGACTTGCGCGTCTTCTAAGATCATGGTCTCCAACCGATGAAGATTCAAGCGCCGCGCCCACGCCATCACGCCGCGCCTGCGTCAGGATGTCTCAGGCCGCCTCGCGCTTGCCGACCTGCGGCGACCTTGCCCGCTGCGCAATGAGGAGATGATGGAAAGACAGATTGAAGTCGTTACTATAGGTTGCAGGGCAGATTAAGATGCCGACCCCTAATCAGCCGCGGGAGGCGCCGCTATTTTTGGTATTCTGATGCCGCCGGGAGCGAGGGCCGCGTCACACCTTGAATTTCGGATCGAGCCAGTCGCGCAAGCTGTCGCCGAACAGGTTGAAAGCGAAGACCGCGAAGCTGATTGCGAGGCCCGGAAATAGGATCATCCATGGCGCCTCCCGGTAGAAGTCGGCGGCGTTGCCCGACAGCATCAGGCCCCAGGCCGGCGTCGGCTCCGTGACGCCAAGCCCGAGGAAGGAGAGCGAGGCCTCTAGCAGGATCGCCTGGGCGATGAACGCCGTGAACATGATCAGGAACGGTGCGACGATGTTCGGCACCATGTGGCGGAAGATGATGCGCGTGTGGGAGTAGCCCGCGGCGCGCGCGGCGTCGATGTACGGCATCTCGCGGATAGCAAGCGCCGAGGAGCGCACCACGCGCGCCACCTTCGGCACGATCGGGATGGCGATGGCGCTGATCAGGTTCATGTCGATGCCAAGCACCTGCCATTTGCCGAGCACGGTGACGACTACCAGCGCCAGCACGATGATCGGAAACGACAGCAGGATGTCGACGAAACGCTGGATGACGAGGTCGATCTTTCCGCCGAAATAGGCGGATGCCGTGCCGATGACGGCGCCGAGCACGCAGCCCAGCAAGGACGAGATGAAGCCGATCGCGAGCGCGGTGCGGGCGCCGTAGATGATGCGCGACAGCACGTCGCGGCCGAACGCATCGGTGCCGAACCAGTGCTCGAGCGAAGGCGCCGCCAGCATCGCGCCGTAGTCGACCGCGAGCGGATCATAGGGCGCCACCCACGGCGCGAAGGCCGCCGCGAACGCCATCGCCAGAATGACGAGGAACCCGGCGGTGCCGAGCGGCTGTGCCAGCACGAAAGCGGCCACGGCGCTGCGCCGGTGCAGCAGCGAGATGGCGACTTGGGTCGGCGCCGTGGCCATCAGCGGTACCGGATGCGCGGGTCGAGGGCCGCATAGAGCAGGTCGACCGCGAAGTTGATCAGGATGAAGAACGCAGCAACCAGCATCACGAGCGCTTGGATCATGGTGTAGTCGCCGCGCGAGGTCGCCTCGACGAAGAGCTTGCCGATGCCGTTCAGGTTGAACACCTGCTCGGTCACCACCAGCCCGCCAATGAGGAACGCAAATTCGAGCCCGATCACGGTGACGACCGGCAGCAGCGCGTTGCGCATGGCGTGGCGTGCCACCACCAGGCGCTCGAAGACGCCCTTGGCGCGCGCGGTGCGGATATAGTCCTCGCGCATCACTTCCAGCAGCGTCGAGCGCGTCATGCGCGTTGCGACCGCGGAGTAGCGGTAGCCGACTGCGAGTGCGGGCCAGATGAGCTGCGATAAATTCTGCAGCGGGTCCTGGTAGAATGGCGTGAAGGTGATCGGCGGCAACCAGTTGAACCAGAACAGCAGTGCCAGGATCATCAGCATGCCGAGCCAGAAGGACGGCACGGCAAGGCCAGCGATCGCCAGCACGCGCACGACGTAGTCGATCCAGCTGTTCTGATAGAGCGCCGAGATGGTACCCAAGGGAATGGCGATCAGCACGGCGATGATCGTCGCCATGATCGCCACCTGCAGCGAGAGCTCTAGCCTGAGGCCGATCTCGTAGGCGACCGGCCTTCCCGTCCACATCGACCGGCCGAAATCGAGAGTCGCGATCCCGATCATCCAGTCGCCGAACTGGGCGATGAGCGGCTTGTCGAGGCCGAGCCGCTTTCGTTCCATATCGAGCGTCTCCTGCGACACCGCTGCCCCATCCGCCCGCAGCTTCAGCTCGACGATGTCGCCCGGCATGATGCGGAGCATGAAGAAGACGAGCACCGCCACCCCGAGCAGAGTCGGAATCATCAGCAGGATGCGGTTGGCGACGTAGGAGAGCATGATGTCCTCATAGGGGCGGGTCTGAACCCGCCCCTACACGGCAACAATCAATTCGCCGTCAGCCAGACGTCGGCGAGGTCTTGGTTGAGGTAGTGGCTCGGCGTGACCTCCCAGCCCTGCAACGTGTTCCAGTGGACGATGATGCGGTGCCACCAGATCGTCGGCACGGTGTAGGCCTCGGTGAGCACGCGCTTCTCGAACTCGCGCACGATCGCTTTGCGCTGAGCCGGGTCGCCTGCCCGCTTCTGCTTCTCGTAGAGCTCGTCGAGCGTGCGGTCCTCGTAACGGCCGTAGTTGATCGGCGACTTGTCGGACGACAGGTACTTCAGGAGCTGCAGGTTGGGGTCGTCGACATAGTCGCAGTTGAAGTCGAGCCCGACCTCGTAATTGCCGCCGCTGAGGGCAGCCTGGTAGAGCCGCGTCTCGAGCTGCTCGTGCTCGACCGTGATGCCGATCTGGCGCCACTGATCGATCAGGAAAACGCCGACCGGCGTGTACGGCATCGGCACGTTGCGGTTGGTCAGCTTGAACTTGAGGTTCGCCTGCCCCGCCTCCGTCAGCAGCTTCTTCGCCTCGGCGCGCGAGGCGGCAATGTTGCGCGAGAAGCCCGGCAGCGCCTCGAGCTCGCTTTGGCTCGCGGCAAGCTCATAGCCCGGCCGCAGCACGCCGCCCACCGGCTTCACCAGCGCGATCTTCGAGAGCGCCTCCGAGCCCTGCCAGCGGTCGACTGCCAGCGAGAGCGCGCGGCGCACGCGCGCGTCGTCGAACGGCTTCTTGTCGGTATTGAATCCGACGACGAGATTGCAGATCCATGGCGACTCCTGGACCTTGACCTTGTCGCCCAGCGCCGAGACCAGCTTGTCGCGCTCCGCCGGCGTCTGGCCGCGGAACTCGGCCATCACCTGTCCGCCTTGCAGGGCATTGATGATGGCAGCACCGCGCATGAATACCGCGCGGAACCCATCGAGATACGGCTCGCCTTTGACGAAATAGTCGTCAAAGCGCTGGCCCACCCAGTGCGAGCCCGCGACATGTTCGACTAGCTTGAACGGGCCCGTGCCGAGCACGTTCTTCTCGGGGAATTTCGGATCCTGCTTCAGCTTCGCGGCGCTGTAGATGCAATCCCAGGGCGAGGCGAAGTTCCCCAGCATCGAGGCGTTGGCCGCCTTCAGCTTGAAGACCACGGTCTGCGGGTCCGGCGCTTCGATCGATGCGATGTCCTCATACGCCGCCTGGCGGATCGACACGACGCCGGCCGGCGGATTGACGATGCGCTCGTAGCTCGCCTTGACATCGGCCGAGGTGAGTGTCGAGCCGTCATGGAATTTCACGCCGGAGCGGATCTTGAACGTGTAGGTCAGTCCGTCCGGTGAGACCTGCCACGACTCTGCGAGATCGCCGACGATCTTCGGATAGTTCGGCGCGTCGAACTTCAGCAGCGTCGAATAGTGCGGGCGCACCGGATGGATGAAGGCAAAGGACGTGTTCGCGTGGCAATCGTAGTTCGGCGGCTCGGCGTTCACCGCGAAATTGAGCGTGCCGCCCTTGCGCGGCGTCTGCGCGTCGGCGGCGCCCGTCGCAAGCAGCGCGGCGAGCGCCGCGGAACAGGCCAGCAAATACGGCTTCATGGTCTTCCTCCCAGAAGTAGTTCTTACACTTTGATGCAGGCTGCGAAATGGCCCGGCCGCTTCTCTTCCAGCACGGGAACCGTTTGCCGGCATTCCGCGCTCGCCAGCGGACAGCGGGTATGAAACACGCAGCCCGACGGCGGCGTCAATGGCGAGGGCAGCTCGCCGCCGAGGGTGCGCGGCGCCCTAGCGCGCTCGACCAGCGGATCCGGCACGGGTGCGGCATCGAGCAGCGCCTTGGTGTAGGGATGCAGCGGCTCGGCATAAAGCGTGTCGCGCGGCGCCAGCTCCATGATGCGGCCGAGATACATGACGGCGACGCGCGTGGAGATGTGCCGGACTACGGCGAGATCATGCGCGATGAACAGGTAGGTGAGGCCGAGCCGCGACTGCAGCTCTTCGAGCAGGTTGATGATCTGCCCCTGGATCGACACGTCGAGGGCGGAGACCGGCTCGTCGCAGACGATGAAGGACGGCTTCATCGCCAGCGCCCGCGCGATGCCGACGCGCTGGCGCTGGCCGCCCGACAGCTCGTGCGGGTAGCGCTCGGCCATGTACGGAAACAGCCCGACCTGCGCCAGCAGCTCGGCAACGCGTTCGCGTGCGGCCTTACGGTTGGCCTCGAGGCGGTAGACGCCGAGCGGCTCGCCGATGATCTGCCCGACCGTCATGCGCGGATTGAGTGAGCTGTAGGGATCCTGGAAGATCACCTGGATCTTGCGGCGCAGATCGCGCATGTCGCGTGGCTTCAGGCCGGCGATGTCGGTGCCCTCGAAATGAATGGCGCCGCCGGTCGGCTCCTCAAGCTTCAAGATCAGGCGGCCGACCGTGGTCTTGCCGCAGCCAGACTCGCCGACAAGGCCGAGTGTTTCGCCCGGCGTGATGTCGAACGAGACATCCTGCACCGCGCGCACGGTCGCCTTGCCGCCGCCCAGGAGCGAGCGGCTGCCGACCGAGACGGTGAAATGCTTGCTGAGATCCTGTACCGAGAGCAGCGGTGCTGCCGCTTCACGCGCGCGCACAGCTTCCGGCGCCCGCGCAGGCAGCGGCTGCGCGACCACGCGCGCCATCTCCGCCGCGCGCCAGCACGCCGCACGGTGCCCAGTCTCGATCTCGCCGAGCGCGGGCTCCTCGGCGCAGACATCGATGCGGTGCGGACAGCGCGGCGCGAAACGGCAGCCGGCGGGGGGTGCCAGCAGGTTCGGCGGCAGCCCTTCGATCGTCTCCAGCCGCGCGTCGCGCGGACGGTCGAGCCGCGGCACCGAGCGCATCAGCCCCACCGTGTACGGATGGCGCGGCCGCAGGAAGATGTCGTCGGCCGTGCCCTGCTCGACGATGCGCGCGGCGTACATGACATTGACGCGGTCGGCATAGCGCGCGACGACGCCGAGATTGTGCGTGATGATGATCAACGCGATGTTGAGCCGGCGCGACAGGTCCTTCATGAGCTCGAGGATCTGCGCCTGGATCGTCACATCGAGCGCCGTCGTCGGCTCGTCGGCGATGATGAGCTTGGGATTGCAGGCGAGCCCGATCGCGATCATCACGCGCTGGCGCATGCCGCCGGAGAACTGGTGCGGGTACTGGTCGAGCCGCCGCTCCGCATCGGTGATGCCGACCAGCCGCAGCAGCTCGACCGCGCGGGCGCGCGCCGCCGCCTCGTCCATCTTCAGATGGATCAGCATCGGCTCCATGATCTGCAGCCCGATCGGCAGGACCGGGTTGAGCGAGGTCATCGGCTCCTGGAAGATCATCGAGATGTCGCGGCCGCGCACCTCGCGCATCTCCTCCTCGGAGAGCGCCAGCAGGTCGCGTCCCTCGAGGCGGATGCTGCCGCGCACGACGCGGCCTGCCGGCTTCGCCAGCAGCCGCATGATAGCGAGCGACGAGACCGACTTGCCGCAGCCGGATTCACCGACGATGGCGACGATCTCGCCGGGCCGCACCTGATAGGAGATGCCTTCGACCGCGCGCACCACCCCGCGCGACGTCACGAAATGGACGTGCAGGTCCTCGACGTCGAGGAGGACAGGCGATTGCGGCAATAGCTGCGCCGCCGGCGCCTTAGCGGCGCCGCTCATCGTCTGCAAGACCAAGCGCGTTCTCTCCCTAGTGTAGCGCCCTTGCGGAACTTTCTTATCGTTAGACCCCATGTAACATGGCTGTCGCATTGCGGGCAGCCGAAAATTCGCCAACCATGCGGCAAAGCAGCCATGCGCATGCGCCGCCATCGCTGCGGTGCCCAAATCCCCAGCAATCTGTTATCGAGCAACGATCTGCTGCAGTGCAGTAGCGGCCTTCGGAGCAACACCGTCCAGCATGGCCCCGCCGATCATCGCCTTGAAAGGTGCCAGCGTCGCCTTCGGCCCACGCCAGCTCTTCGCCGGGCTCGACGTCGGCGTCGGGCGCGGCGAGCGCGCGTGCCTGGTTGGGCGCAACGGCAGCGGCAAGTCGACCCTGCTGAAGGCGATGGCCGGCCTCGTCGATCTCGACGCAGGCGAGCGCTTCGTGCAGCCGGGAATCCGGGTTGCCTATCTGGCGCAGGAGACGCCCGCCATCGGCAGCACGACCGTGGCGGAGCATGTCCAGTCAGGTGCTCCGGCCGGCGTCGCCGCCTATCAGATCGAAGAGATATTGTCGCGCTTGCAGCTCGACGGCGCGCGGCCGCTTGCCTCGCTGTCCGGCGGCGAAGCGCGGCGCGCCTCTCTGGCGCGCGCGCTCGCCGGCGAGCCGGACGTGCTGCTCCTCGATGAGCCCACCAACCATCTCGACCTGCCGACGATCGAATGGCTCGAGCGCCATCTCGCCGGTTACGCGGGCGGCGTGCTCCTGATCAGTCACGACCGCGCGTTCCTCTCCCGCATGTCGGACCGCACCTTTTGGCTTGACCGCGGCAAGCTGCGCGTGCTCGAGCGGGGCTACGCCCATTTCGAGGCGTGGTCGGACACGATCCTCGAGGAAGAGGAGAAGACGCTCGCCAAGCTCGAGAAGCGCATCGAAAGCGAGACCGAGTGGCTCGGCCGCTCGATCACGGCGCGGCGCAAGCGCAACGAAGGCCGCAAGCGCCGCCTATTGGAGATGCGCGCCGCGCGCGCGAATTGGGTGGGCGCTGCCGGCCGCGCGAAGCTCGCCGCCGCGACCGAGGACAGCCGTTCTCGGCTGGTGATCGAGACGGAAGGCATTAGCAAGTCCTTCGCCGCCGCCGACGGCACCCCGCGCGCGCTGGTGAAGGATTTCTCAACGCGCATCATGCGCGGCGACCGCATCGGCATCATCGGCCCTAATGGCGCAGGCAAGACCACGCTGGTGCGCCTGCTGACCGGCCAGCTGGAACCCGACACCGGGACCGTGCGTCTCGCCAAGACGGTCACCCCCGCCTATTTCGACCAGCGCCGCGCCTCGCTCGATCCCGCGAAGACGTTGTGGAATACGCTGGTCCCCGATGGCGGCGATCATGTGCTGGTGCGCGGAAGGCCGCGCCACGTCGTCGCCTATCTCCGCGACTTCCTGTTCGACGAGAAGCAGGCGAAGACCTTGGTTCGCAGCCTCTCGGGCGGCGAGCGCAACCGACTGCTGCTGGCACGCACGCTGGCGCAGCCGAGCAACCTGCTCGTGCTCGACGAGCCGACCAACGATCTCGATGTCGACACGCTCGACCTGCTGCAGGAAGTGCTCGACGAGTATGAAGGCACGTTGCTGCTCGTCAGCCACGACCGCGACTTCCTCGATCGCCTCGTCAACGGCACATTCGTGCTGCTCGGCGACGGTCGCGTGCGCGAGTACGCCGGCGGCTATTCCGACTACCTAATCCAGAGCCAGGGCGACCGGCCGCTGCCGCAGCGGGCGTCGCGCGCGGCGGAAAAGAAGCCTGCACCCGAGCCACCGCGGCCGCAGCGCGCGCGCATGAGCTACAAGGAGGCGCGCGAGCTGGAGACTCTCGGCCGCGACATCGAGGCGCTCACGGCCGAGCGCGACGCCCTGGAGGCGCAGCTCGCCGACCCGACGCTCTATGAGCGCGACCGCGCGGCCTTCGACGCGGCGACGCGGCGCACCGCCGAGGTGCGCGCCAGGCTGGCGGAAGCGGAGGAGCGCTGGCTCGAGCTCGAGATGCGGCGCGAGGCGCTGGCGCGCGAATGAGGCCTAGCGACCTCACCCTCGTCCTGATCGTGATGGTGATCTGGGGCCTCAACTTCGTCGTCGCCAAGTGGGGCCTCGAGCAGTTCCCGCCCATTTTCATGATGGGATTGCGCTTCGGCCTCGTCGCGCTCCTGCTGCTGCCCTTCGTGAAATTGCCCAAGAAGCAGCTGCGCGGCATCGCGCTTCTCTCCGTCACGCTCGGCTGCGTGCATTTCAGCCTGATGTTCACTGGACTGAAGGGCACGGATGCCGCGGCCGCCGCGATCGCCATCCAGATCCAGGTGCCGTTCGCGGCCTTGATCGCCGCGGTCGTGCTGAAGGACCGGCTTGGCTGGCGGCGTGCCGGCGGCATGGCGCTCGCCTTCCTCGGCATCGTCATCATGGCGGGCGAGCCGCGGCTGTCCGGCAATCTGTGGCCGCTCGCGCTCATCATCGCGGCGTCGTTCATGTGGGCGGTTGCGAACGTCCAGATCAAGCAGCTCGGCGCGGTCGATGGGTTCGCGCTGAACGCCTATCTCGGCCTGTTCGCCGCGCCGCAGCTCTTTCTCGTCTCGGCCGTGCTGGAGAACGGCCAGATCGAAGCACTCAGGGCCGCCGACTGGGTCGGCTGGTCAGCGGTTCTTTACATGGCCGTGCTGGTCACCATCATCAGCTATGTGATGTGGTACCGCGTGCTGCGGCGCTATACCGTCAATCAGGCGATGCCGTTCACCCTGCTGGTGCCGGTGCTGGGCGTGCTTTCCGCGGCCTTGCTGCTCGACGAGCCGCTCACCTGGCGCGTCATTCTTGGCGGCGTCGCGACAATCGCTGGCGTCGCCGTGATCGTGCTGCGTCGCCCCCGCCTTGCCGAGCCGGGGGCGACGGCCAAATCGGTTTAGAGGAGTGAACGATGCGCTACGAGCATCAGGGCAAGCGCCCGCAGATCGATCCCTCCGCGTGGGTGGCGCCGACCGCTGTGGTCGTCGGCGACGTGCGGATCGGCCCGCGCACCGCTGTGAGCCATGGCGCGATCCTCAACGCCGAGGACGGTCTGATCGAGATTGGCGCCGATTGCGTGATCATGGAGAACGCCGTCATCAAAGCGAGCCGGCGGGCCCCGGTCCTGATCGCCAACCGCGTGCTGGTCGGCCCGCGCGCATACCTCACCGGCTGCGCCGTCCGCGACGAGGCCTTCCTCGCGACCGGGACGACGGTCTTCAATCACGCGGTGATCGGCGCACGCGCCGAAGTGCGCATCAACGGCGTCGTGCATCTGCGCACCGTGTTGCCCGCGAACGCCACCGTCCCGATCGGCTGGGTCGCGGTCGGCGATCCGGCCTCGATCCTGCCGCCCGACCGGCATGACGAGATCTGGGCGGTCCAGAAGCCGCTTGATTTCCCGAAGACGGTCTTCGGCGTCGACCGCCCGTCCGAGGGCGAGACGATCATGACGCAGGTCATGCCGCGCTATGCCCGCGCACTCGCGCGGCATCGCGACGACGTGGCGCTCGACTAGGCTTCACCGCGCCGGCACGGTCTCGCGCAGGAACGCCTCCACATGCTCGCCCCAGAAATCGGGGCCGTCGCGGTGCGAGAACAACCAGTGACCTTCCTGGCTGAAAGCCGAAAGCTGCAGCAGGCGTGCGCGGCTGGCGCCGCCGGCGACGAAAGCATCGTGCATCTGCCGCGCCAGCGCCGGATTGAAGAAGCTGTCGTTGGCCGCGTAGATCGACAGCACCGGCAGGTCCGCCCCGGCACCGAACCGCTGCGCTGCCTGAACCAATGCGTAGGACGCGCAAACATCGTCGGGTCCCCGCGACCCGCGGCCGCCGGCGAAGTTCACGATGGCGACCACGCCCGCCACCTTCTGGCCGGCGCTGGCCAGAACGCCCCAGCCACCCGCAGACTGTCCGACCAGCACGATCCGGCCCGCATCCACGAAGGGCTGCTCACCCATGTAAAGCACGGAAGCGCGGATGTCCTGCGCCGTCGCAACCCCGCCACTGTAGTAGTCGGGGCTGTCGCAGCGGCCGTATGCCTCGGCCCAGGCGCCCCCGGTCGGCCCGTAGCCGCGGCGCGTCGGCACGGCAACCGCGAAACCGCGCTCGACGAACCACGCGCTCGCGCTGGAGTAGCGGGCAGTGAAGTTGGAACGGTCCGCGGCGCTGCGCGGTGATCCGTGATTGATGATAACCAGCGGAAACGGTCCGTCGCCCTTAGGCCGATACACGATCGTATGGAGAAGAATGTCGTTCGCGCCGAAAGGCACGAGATGGAGCTGCTCGCGCAGCGAGCCGCGCGGCTCGCCCTGCGGTCCCGGCGTCTGCGCCAGCGCCGCGAAGGCGGTTGCAACGAGCAGCGCGATGCAAGAGAAGAAGACGCGCAGACGCATGGTCCCCCAAATCGTCGCCGCGCAGAAATAGCATGATTGCCCGGACTCGGACACCGCAACATCACGGTTCGCGATGATCATCGACCACCCCTCCCCTAACCATGACGCACGCGGGGCGGCGCCGGTGGACACGCTCGTCCTGCACTACACCGGCATGGAGACGGGCGAGGCGGCGCTGGCGCGCATGTGCGATCCGCAGGCTAAGGTCAGCGCGCATTACATGATTGAGGAGGACGGCCGCATCTTCCGGCTGGTGCCGGAGGACCGCCGGGCATGGCATGCCGGCGTGTCATTCTGGCGCGGCAATCGTGACATCAACGCGCGCTCGATCGGCATCGAGCTGGTCAATCCGGGGCATGAGTTCGGGTATCGCGACTTTCCCGGAGCGCAGATCGCCGCCCTCATCGAGCTTGCGCACGGCATCCTCGACCGGCATCCGATTCCTGCGCGCAACGTTGTCGGCCATTCCGATGTGGCGCCCGCGCGCAAGGCCGATCCGGGCGAGCGCTTTCCGTGGATCGCCCTCGCGGAAGCGAGGATCGGCCTGTGGCCGGCTCCGGTGCGGCCGCACGCCACCGCGGAAAGCTTCGATCCTAGCGACGCCAGCGGGGCCATTGCGATCGCACAGGGCCAGCTTGGACGCTACGGCTATAGGGTTGATACCACAGGGGTTTTCGACGAGCAGACGCTGCAGGTGCTGGTTGCCTTCCAGCGCCATTTCCGGCCCGCGCGCATCAATGGCCTGCTCGATGCGGAAACGATGGCGTTGATAAAGGCAGTCGCCGCCGCGTGCGGAGAAGCACACTAGCCGGAATGCCCCTGTGAACCAGGTCACAGCGGCGGGATAATCAAGCGCTTAGACACACGGTCGCGCGAGGGGTCGCCCGTCGCAGTCCGACCTCGTCGCGCCTTCACCGCTACACCCGGGAGGGCAATCATGAATCTGCTGAAGCCAATCGTTTCGTCACGTCCAAAGACGTTTACCGCGCTGCTCGGCTGCGCCGGCATACTGGCGTCGCTCGCCGTGCTGGCGGGCGCCCGGGTCTATACTGGCGGCAGCGCGGTCGCCGCCACGGCCGAGGCCCCGAGCTATCCGTCCGGCGCGATCTGCCATACGCCGAGCTTCACCGGCCGCGCGATCCAGCTTGCGCAGACCGAGGTCTCGCCCATGGCGCGCCAGGCCGCGCCCGATCCCGCGGCCGCGTTCGAGTCCGCCGACCCCCCGCTGTGGAGCAATCTCGGCACGATCACCTACAAGATCACCACCGCGAATCCCGAGGCGCAGAAATATTTCGACCAGGGCCTGCGGCTCGCCTACGCCTTCAACCACGCCGAGGCGCGCCGCGCCTTCCGCAAGGCGCAGAAGCTCGACCCGAACTGCGCGATGTGCTTCTGGGGCGAGGCGCTGGTGCTCGGCCCGCATGTCAACATGGGCATGGTCGACGACGCGGTGGCGCCCGCGTGGGCGGCACTGACGAAAGCGAAGGAGCTTGCCAGCCGCGCGGCGCCCAACGAGCAGGCGCTGATCGAGGCGCTGTCGCACCGCTACGCGCCGACGCCACAGAAGGACCGGGCCCCGCTCGACAAGGCCTATGCAGACGCAATGGGCCGCGCCGCAAAGCAGTTCCCCGACGACATCGAGATCCTGACGCTCTACGCCGAGGCGCTGATGGATCTCAGCCCGTGGGACTACTGGAGACCAGGCGGGGCCGAGCCGAACCCGCAGAGCGTCGACATCGTGCCGACGCTGGAGCGGGTGCTCGCCAAGGACCCGAACCATGCCGGTGCGATCCACCTTTATATCCACGCCGTCGAGGCGTCCGACCGGCCGGAGCGCGCCGAGCCGTATGCGGACCGCCTCGTTGGACAGATGCCGGGCGCCGGCCACATGGTCCACATGCCGAGCCACATCTACTACCGGGTCGGCCGCTACAAGGAAGCGCTCAAAACCAACATCGACGCGGTGGCCGCGGACGAGACCTATCTGAAGGAGACGGGTGCACCTCCCGGCGTCTACCGGCTCGGCTACTATCCGCACAATGTCCACTTCGTGCTGGCGACGGGCCAGATGTCGGGCGACGGTCCGACGGTGATCAGCGCCGCCGAGAAGCTGCAGAGCCTGATTCCGGAAGCGGTCGCCAAGACGGTGCCCTTCGTGCAGCCGATCAAGCAGGCGCCGTATTACGCGCACGCGCAGTTCAGCACGCCTGAGGTGATCCTGGCGGTGCCTGCACCTGACGCGGAGCTGCCCTTCGTCAAGGCGGCGTGGCACTACGCCCGCGCCATCGCCTTCGTGAAGCAGGGCAACATGGCGGGCGCTGAGACCGAAGCCGACGCGATCGTGGCGCTCGAGAAAGGGGTGGATTTCTCGGCCCTGACGCAGGCCGGCATCCCCGCCAACGACGTGCTGAAGATCGCGGATCATGTGATCCAGGGTCGCATCGCGCAGGCGAAGGGCGACGCGAACGCCGCGGTCGCGGCGTTCGAGAAGGCGGCGACCCTCCAGGACACGCTCAGGTACATGGAGCCGCCCTTCTGGTACTACCCGGTGCGGCAATCGCTCGCTGCGGCGCTCGTGCAGGCGAAGCGCTACGACGCGGCGGAGGAGCAGTTCCGCCTCAGCCTGCAGCGTGCGCCGAACAACGCCTGGTCCTATTACGGACTGGCCGAGCTGCATAAGGCGCGCGGCGACTCTATCGCGATGGCGCGGGCCGAGGAGCTGCTGAACCAGAGCTGGGTCGGCGACCGCAAGCTGCTGCAGCTGTCGAATCTGTAGCGATCTCGAGACGCGGGCCCCATCCCTCGGCTTGTCCGACGGGGTGGGACCCGCGTGCTCAGGACCAGCGCGGATTCACTGGTGCTCGAACTCCGCCAGCTTCTTCTCGTCGGCGATCGTGATGTGGCCGCGTTCGAGGCGCAGCAGGCCCTGGCGGGTCCAGTGCTGCAGCTGCTTGTTCACCGCCTCGCGTGTGACGCCGAGCATTTGCGCGAGCTCGGTTTGCGACAGTTTCACATCGATCGTGATGGCGCTGCCGTCTCGCCGCCCGTGCGCGATCGCGAGCGCATGCAGCTTGCGCGCGAGCCGCGCGCCGAGATTGAGGAATGCGTGTTCGCCGAGCCGCTCGGTGTTCTCACGCAGGCGCTCGCATAGCAGCTCGATGACATGGCGCGCAAGCCGCCCGCCGCGCTCGAGCATTGGCAGGAACTGCGCGCGGTCGATCACCAGCAGGGTCGAATCCTCCGCGGCATAGGCATCGGCAGTACGCGGCAAGCCGTCGAGCAGGGCGATCTCGCCGAAGATGTCTCCCGGCTCCATCAGCCCCAGCGTCAGCTCCTTGCCGCTTTCGCCGGCAATGCAGATGCGGATCAGCCCATCGACGACGCCGTACAGCGCATTGCCGTCGTCGCCCTGCTGGAACAGCATCGTGCCCTTGCGCACGCGCCGCGTGCGGCTCAACTGCACGAGTGCCCGCAGCAGCTCGTCGTCCACGCCGCCGAAGATGACGCTGTTGCGAATGAGTTTC
>DATAAP010000629.1:0-5747 GCA_036260035.1 Alphaproteobacteria bacterium
CAGCTTCTGCGAGATCAGCCGCGCGATCACATCGGTAGCGCCGCCGGGCGGGAAGGGCACGACAAGCCGGATAGGCTTGCTGGGATAGGTCTGCGCTCCGGACGGGCTGGTGCTGAAAAGGAAGGCGATCGCGCAGGCAACTGCAAAGGCGAGGCGCCACACAGGCATCATGTCCCCCCGGTCAAGGTCTGGCGAGCTCCGACCGCTTCAGCTCGGTATGCGGCATGCCGCCAGTCGCGCGCGGATCGTCGCTGTAGAGCTTCTTGAAATCGAAGGTGCAGGTTTTGCCCGGCTGCGGCGGCACGCCATTCGTTGCGAACAGATAGAACTCGCGCGGCACGTCGCGGAAACCGTCGGCGTCGAGCCACAGTCGCACGAGACGCCGGCGCCGCTCGGGCTCCGGATACTCGGTGAACTGCGTGCGGGCATGGAGGACGGTGTAGTTGTTGACGGCCACCATCTCGCCGCGCTCCAGCGAGAAGGCGAGGCGGTTCTCCGGCGCCCGGGCGACCTCATCGAACAAGTTGAGCGCCTGCAGGTCGATCTCGCTTAAGGCGTGGCCGAGTGCGCGCTCACCGGCGGCGATGCCGGCGCGCTGGTAGCGGCAGCTGAGCTGGCCGTTGCGGATAGCGAACACCGGCATACGGTAGGGTGTGACCGGCTCCTCGCCTGGGCCTTCCTCGCCGAGGCGGTGGTAGTGAAAGCCGCGATAGAGCGGCTCCAGCAGGTGCGGCGCGCGGCGCTTGATCTCGTCATGGATGGTCAGCGCGCTGGCGAGGAAGCTGTCGCCGCCTTCCTGCGCCGGCTGCCAGCAGGCGAGCGCGATCATCGCCGTCACGTCGGTGTGCAGGCGCAGCTCGAGATTGCTGCGGTACATGCGCGGCGTAGCGTCAACACTGGTGGCGTCCACGACATAGGAGACCAGCTCGCCCTGCGCATTCTGCGACAGGGGATAGCCGAACCAGGTTCCGATGCCCCAGACCGCAGCGGTGAACTCTTCGAGCGAGAGCCCGTCGATCGGCAGCCCGCGCAGCACGACGAAGCCGCGGCCAGCCCGGACATCCTCATAAGCGGCGGCAAGGCGCGGTCCTAGCTTCGGAAGCAGGAACTCCGCGCGCGTCAGCGCATGGATGGGATCAAGCCGGCCCCCTGCCGCGAGGCGCCGGACCGCCGCGGTCAGCTCGGCCCGGTCGGCATCCGAGAACACGACCGAATAGTCGGTAGGGGAAGCGAAGGAGCTGCGGCGCCATGCCATGGCACTCGTGGGCTGGTCGACTACCGGATTGCCCATCGTTTCCTCCGTTTCGCGGGCCGCATGGCGCGGCGTTGTTGCGCTCATGCTGAAATGCGCGAGGGCAGTCTGTCAAAGCGATTTTGGCGTGGCTCCCAAGGGCTTCGCCTGGTTGCGCGGACAGCCGTTTCCGGCAACAATCCGCGCCCGCCGCGATGGTGGCGCAATCATTTCGGACGAGGACACGCCCATGGCCAGCCGCACCAAGCCGCCTTTCCGGGCCGATCACGTCGGCAGCCTGCTTCGCCCGCCCGAGGTCCTGAAAGCCCGCGAGCAGTTCAAGCAAGGGAAGATCAAGGCAGCGGAGCTCCGCGGCGCCGAGGACAAGGCGATCCGAGACGCGGTCAAGATGCAGGAGGATATCGGCCTGCAGTCGGTCACCGATGGCGAGTTCCGCCGCGGCTCCTGGCACATGGACTTCCTCTACCAGGTCGGCGGCGTCACCAAGGTGATGGACAACCTGAAGATCCAGTTCAAGAATGAAGACGGCGTCATCGAGTTCACGCCGGCGGCGCTGCGCGTCACCGGCAGGCTGAAGCTGGAAAAGCCGATCTTCGCCGCCGATTTCGAGTATCTGAAGGCTGTCGCCAAAGCGACGCCGAAGCTGACTATCCCGTCGCCCAGCATGATGCACTATCGCGGCGGCCGCGCGGCTATTGACGAGAAAATCTATCCGACGATGGAGCCGTTCTGGGATGATCTCGGTCAGGTCTACGCCGACGAGATCGTGGCGCTCAACAAGATCGGGTGCACCTATCTGCAGCTCGATGACACCAGCCTCGCCTATCTGAACGATCCGACGCAGCGCGAGCACATCACCAAGCTCGGCGGCAACGGCGCGCATCAGCATCTCACCTACATACGCCTGATCAACAAGGCGCTCGCAAACAAGCCGGCGGGGATGACCGTGTGCACGCATATGTGCCGCGGGAACTTCAAATCGTCATGGGTGGCGGAGGGCGGCTACGACCATGTCGCCGAAGCGCTGTTCGGCGAGCTCAAGGTCGACGGCTTCTTCCTCGAATACGACGATGCGCGCTCTGGCGGCTTTGAGCCGTTGCGCTTTGTGCCGAAAGGCAAGCTTGTAGTGCTCGGGCTGGTGACCACGAAGAAAGGCGCGCTCGAGAAGAAGGACGATCTCAAGCGCCGCATCGATCAAGCGTCGAAATTCGTGCCGATCGAGCAGATCTGCCTCAGTCCGCAATGCGGCTTCTCGTCGACCGTCGACGGAAACGCGCTGACGCTTGAAGAGCAGATCGCGAAGCTTCGCTTGGTCGTAGAGACCGCGCGCGAGGTTTGGGGCTAGGAGGCGGTACGGGGCCGTGACGGCGGCGCCGACACGCGCGTAGAGATCAACCTGAACGGCCGTTTCACGGGATCGGGCTGGCACCTGGGGCGTTGTTTGGCTTATGGCCCAGACCGTATCGAGCCAGATCCGCCAAAGGAGGTGCGTATGAAACTCTCGGCCGCGCAGATCCAGCATACCTTGCCCCAGATCGAAGCTGAGCCCATCCCCGACAATCATCCGGCGGTTCAGCAGCTGAAGGGGATTTTCGGCGACCACACTTTCTTCTTGGGCCAAGACGGGCTGCACATCGTGGAGACAGGCGAGCCGACGAATGGCAGCGCCTTGGCGAACGTCGTCAATCTTGCGAGCTGGGCGAATGAGGAACGAACCGCCCTGGCGCCTCACGAACCCGAAGTGACCGACATGGTCGTCGAAATCGGGCCGAAGGAGCCCGGCTCTATGGCTTGATGACGCGACACGGCCAGCGGCTCGGGAAACCGCCGGCAAACTGAGTCGGTAGTCGCCCGCTTCGAGTCTTAGAACGACGGGCTAGAGCGCCGGCTCCGGCTCGCGAGTCCGCGCCGGCTGCCAGTCGGCGGCCGCGCGCAGGACGGCGAGCGCGCGCTGCAGGTCGCGCCGCTGTGCCGGGTCAAGCCCGCGCTCGGCGACGAGCTGCGCCACCCGGCGCGCTTCGATCTGCAGATGCCAGAGCGCGTCGTCGATCGCGTCGATCGCCGGCTCTTCGAGCAGCGCATCGTGGCCTGCCCCTTCGGTCAGGGTCGATTTCACGCGTGCGATCATGCCGGTTCGAGCTCCTCGACAGGAGTGTTGCAGACGTATTCGATCAGGATGTCCTCGAGCGGCTTGCCCTGGTACCAGATCTCATCGAACGGAAACGGCTGGCCGCGTGCGTCCAGCACGTCGTTGATGTGCGGTACGCCGTATTCGTCGAAATCGACATCGATCACCAGCTTGCTGTCGGTGCCTGGAAACGCCCACGTGATCTCGCGCTGGCGCGCGGTCACCGGGCGCATGCGGCGCGGGCCTCCCAGACGCGGACGATCAGCAGTAAGCGTTCCCATTCAATACCTCCTCAATTCAGGCGGCCGGCGCCATCGCCAGCTCTTCGAGCTGCTCGACGCGCTTCAGCGCCTGCGGATGCAGTGTCGCGACGTGGCGCGCGGTTGTGCCATTGGCGCCCCACCAGTCGCTCGGATTGCCGTTGCGCATCGCCGTCTCCAGCGCTTCCAGAAAACTGGCGCCACGGTCATAGACGGAGACCTTGCCGGTTTCCGGATTGAGCAGATGGAATCCCTTTGCCTTCGCCGCGGCGGCTGGCGTCTGCGGTCCTATGGCGGCGGTCGGCGCCTTGCCCTTGCCGAGTGCCGCACGCAGCCGCGGCATCTCGTGCGGCGCGATCCGGTAGGATCGGCCGGCGGGTTCGATGTCGACCCAGATCGCCTCGATGTCATAGAGGTACCTACCGATGCCCCAGCGCACGGCGGCGCGCTTGAACGCGTCAGATAGGGCGCCCTTGTCGGCCTCGAAATCCGTATCGCCGGCGCCGTCGGCCTTCCAGATCCAGTCATTGCCGATCTTGATGCCGATCTCGCACACGGTCTTGCCGGTCGCGTGCGGATAGCGGCTCTGCCAGTTCTCCGGGCCGCACACGCGGTCGAGGCGCTCCATCACGTCGCGCGCGT
Organism: Alphaproteobacteria bacterium; assembly: GCA_036260035.1. Classification (GTDB taxonomy): domain Bacteria; phylum Pseudomonadota; class Alphaproteobacteria; order CACIAM-22H2; family CACIAM-22H2; genus DATAAP01. The sequence goes on from DATAAP010000629.1 coordinate 4,283, forward strand.
CGATGTAGGCGAGTGCCAAGCCGCGGCGCTTGTCTTGCGTGGTCGAGCCGACGCGCCAGCTCACGCGATCAGGCGGGAACGGCGCTGTGAGTGCCTTGATGTCGATCACTTCGCAAACTCCATCGTCGGTGCTTCAGTGGTCTCGGTTGTCTCGGTCTCGAGCGGCTCATAGAGCGGGCACTGCCCGCCGTTCACGTCCCGGCAGTAGAGATAGGGCGGGGCGTCGTCCCACGTGCCGGTGGTGACGAAGCCGAAGCCCTCGACGCGCCGGTGCTTGATGCACAGCCAGCGCCACGGCGGATCGCGCCGGTCGACCCGATAGACGTTCATACAGCGCTCGCAATAGGTGATTTTCGGACGCTGCATCACGCTAGGTTTCCGCTCGTCGTGGCGGCGCCGTGACGGCTCCACCTCAAATCTGCTAACGGCCGAGAATTCCTGCGTAATCAGCAGCGTGTTCTACGTCCGTTCATAGGAAATATAGGACGCCGCGACTCGGAAGACAATAGGACTATTCCTACAGTCAAGTAGAAATCGATTGATGCGGAGCGCCAGAGCTTCGCAGTAAACCGCTGAAGGGGAAATCGATCAGCGTCGGTTGTACTTAGCGACGATGACGTTCGCCTGCTGCCATTGCTGACGGTTGAGCTGGAACTCTCGCTCCGGGTTGAACTGCTTGACCCGCCAGTGGCGCTCGTTCCACGAGACGAGCTGCTTGACCATCGCCATCATTTGCCCATTCTCCTCGCGCAGCAGCATGACGTCGCTGCCGCGCAGCAGCGGCAGGGAGGGGTGGACGAAGGCCATGTCGCCGTGGCGGTAAGCAGGGTCCATCGAATCGCCGACCACGTAGACGGCATACGCTTTGGCCACGTGCTGCAGCGGCCGCGGCCGCGGCACCCAGTCGATCGGTTCGGGCGTCACGGACATGCCGTCGCTGCCGCCCTGGGCGCTGGCGTAGACCGGCAGCTCGAGGGCGCTTTCGGGCGGCGTCTGGAGAGGGGGGCGGGGTTGCGGCGGCGCGCCGGCGAGCGTCTCGCCGCGCAGCGCGCTCTCGTCGACCTGCAGGATGGCCGCGAGTGCGGGCCGTACGGCCTCCGGCAAGGTGCGCGGAATGCCGCGTTCGAGGAATTGCTGAAGATAGGCATGGTTGCGGCCGAGCTTGGCCGATACTTCGGACAGGCTAAGCCGCAGCTCGGCGACACGGCTCCGCACCAGCTTGCGCACGCGCTCTTGCGATCCCTGCTCGCCCATGGCCCCGCCCTGACTCGTGGAAGCGGTAGGAAACGTCCTACAGCGAATCGGATTATATCCTAGATTTCATAGGAACGCGAATCTCTCCGGTTGTGGTTCGTGATTTGTGCCAGAGGCCGGAAGAATGGGATCGCGAGGCCGTATACGCGGCAAGGCGCCGAGCGGGTTGAAACCCGCGCTGAATCGGAGTTGTGGCTAAGTTTCAGATGGG
>DATAAP010000630.1:0-3316 GCA_036260035.1 Alphaproteobacteria bacterium
CAGCACTTCCCGCTCGGCGTCGCGCGCGCGCAGCTGCACGAGACTTACATCGTGGCGCAGACCGTCGACGGCATCGTCATCGTCGACCAGCATGCCGCGCACGAGCGGCTGGTCTACGAGCAGATGAAGGAGTCGCTCGCCGCCGACGGTCTGCGCCACGATGTAAGTCTCGTGCAGCTGCGCGCGCGCGACGCCGAGCGGGAAGTGCTGCGCAGCCTGGGGCGATGGGCGTTCGATCTCCGCGACTGCGGCGGAGAGCGTTGCGAGATCTCCAAGCGGTGCCTGATACGCGGCTGCGGCTTCGGCGAGCCCACGCGGGATGTGCGTCGGCGGCCAGGACGGCAGCGTCGGCCGCGGCGCGTCATGCGGCCGCAGCGCGCCCAGTGCGCCGATCGCCACCGTCGTCGAGGCGCGGTGGCCCGCCTCGGCGAGCGCATGGCGCAGGCTGCCGACGATCAGGCCGCGGATGGCGGCGGCATCGCGGAAGCGCACTTCGGCCTTGGCGGGGTGCACGTTGACGTCGACCGCCTCCGGCGGCACGTCGAGGAACAGCGCCACGACGGGATGGCGGTCGCGCGCAAGAAAATCCGCATAGGCGCCGCGCACCGCGCCGGCGAGCAGCTTGTCGCGCACCGGCCTGCCGTTGACGAACAGATACTGGTACTGCGCGGTGGCACGGTGATAGGTCGGTAGGCCGGCATGGCCGGTCAGGCGCACGGTGCCCATGCCGTCGATCGCGCGCTCCGCATCGATCGCTAGCGCGTTGTCGAAGAAGTCGCGGCCGATCACGGCGGAGACGCGGTCGAGCCGTGCTTCGAACAGATCGCCCTGCGCCGCTGCAAGCCGCAGCGCCGCGCGCCCGTCGGCGGTGACGTGGAAGGTGATCGCGGGATGCGCCATCGCCAGGCGCTGCACGGCATCCAGCGCCTGCTGCATCTCGCTGCGGTCGCCCTTGAGGAATTTGAGCCGCGCCGGCGTTGCGAAGAACAGGTCGCGCACCTCAACGCGCGTGCCGGGCGGGTGCGCGGCGGGCGAAGGGGCGCGCACGCGGCCACCCTCGACGGCGATCGACCACGCCTCCGCCGCATCGCCGCGGCGGCTGGTGATGGCGAGGCGGCTTACGGCGCCGATCGACGGCAGCGCCTCGCCGCGGAAGCCAAGCGTCGAGATGCGCAGCAGGTCGTCGTTGGGGAGCTTGGAGGTGGCGTGGCGCTCGATCGCCAGCGCCAGCTCGTCGCGGCTCATGCCGCATCCGTCATCGACGACCGCGATCAGGCTGCGCCCCGCGTCCGCGAGCGTCACCTCGATGCGCTTGGCGCCGGCGTCGATCGCGTTTTCGACCACCTCCTTGACGGCCGCAGCCGGGCGCTCGATCACCTCGCCGGCGGCGATGCGATTGACCACGACCTCGGGAAGGCGCCGAATCGGCATGGGACAAGTATAGCAGCCGGCGGGTGCTGCGCGCGTCAGCCCATCTCGGCGAGGTACTGCCGGGCCAGCTTCTTGCCTTCCTCGACGGCAGGCTGGTCGAACGGGTCGATGCCGAGCAGGTCGGCCGCGATGATCGTCTCCAGCATGTAGTGCATCATCAATGCACCCAGGCTGCGCTCATCCAAGGTCGGCACGCGGATGATGCGCACCGGGCGGCCGTTGCGCGCGAGCGTTTCCGCCGTCGCGCGCTGCGACACGTCGAGCAGGTCGCCCATGGTGCGGCCGGCGAGCCAGTCTAGCGCCTTGTCGACAAGCTGTTCGCGCGCGTAGCGCGGGCCGATGCCACGGGCCTCGCCCATGATGATGGTGTAGAGCTTGTCCGCGGGGCCGCTGAGATAGAGCTGCAGCTGGCTGTGCTGGTCGACGGCGCCTTGCGCGCGGATCGGCGTAGTGCCCTTGCCGTCCTTGCCGAGGCTCTCAGCCCAGAGCTGGCGGAACCACAGGCCGAAAGGCGCCAGCCGGTCGATATACGGCATGACGACGGTCTGCACGGCGCCGCGCGTCGCGGCGAGCGCAATGTTGAGCGCGGCACCCACTGCAGGTGGCGAGCGCATCGGCTCGTTATCGATGGCCGCATCGAGCGCCTCCTGCGCGCCCGCGCGCACCTTGGCGGCGTCGAGGCCGGCGATCAGCGTCGGCAGCATGCCCGTTGGCGACAGCACCGAATAGCGGCCGCCCACGTTCGGATCGTGGTCAATCAGCGGCAGGCCGTAGCGCTGGGCGAGCCGGCGCAGCGGGTTGTCGGTCGGCTCGGTTATGACGGTGCAGCGCTGCTGCAGCTTGTCGCGGCCGACGGCCTGCTCTAACCGCGGCAGCAAGGCGAGCGCCTGCGACAGCGTCTCCGCCGTGCCGCCGGATTTGGAGATGATGACGAGACCGGCGGTCCTGGCGTCGACGCTCTCGACGATCTTGTCGAACCCCCACGGATCGACGTTCTCGATGAACCACAGCAACGGGCGGCCGGACAGGCGGCCGGCGGAGCCGAGGCCGCCATCGGCGAGAGCGGTGACGGTGCGGCCGCCGAGGCTCGAGCCGCCGGTGCCGAGGACGATGACATGTTCGAGCCCGCGATAGCGCTGCGCTGCTTCGCGCATCGCGCGCATTTCGTCCTCGCGCTTCGGCAGCGTCAGGATCGGCAGCGAATTGTTGGCGACGGCGGCGCGCAGGCGTTTCAGCGCGCTCGCTGTGCGCGCGACGTAGTCGTCGAGCGTCGGGCGGTCGAGCCCGCCCTTGCCGATCTTGTCGGCGAAGCAGTTGGCGATGTCCTGGCTGTAGGGCAGCGCGGTCACAGTGTCTGGCATCGGTCCTCGTCCTCAGCCGCCGCTGGCAGCTGGCTTGATCGCTTCAGGTTCGTTTGCGGTGATTCCCTCCGGCTGCCCGACGACGACGGTGAGCAGGTTGGCAGGGTCGAATAGACGCTTCGCAACACGCTTCGCGTCCTCAATGGTCACACGCTCGATCAGCGCACCGCGCTCGTTGATGTAGTTGATCCCGAGCCTGTCGTATTGCACGGCGACGAGCGTACGCGCGATCGAGCTGGTGGAATCAAGCTGCAGGGCGAACGAGCCGGTCAGATAGCGCTTGGCGTTCGCTAGCTCCTCCTCGCTCGGGCCGTCCTCATACATGCGGCGCCAGACGTCGCGCGTGACCTCCAGCGCTCGGCCGGCCCGTGTGTTCTCGGTGGAGCTGCTGCTCATGATCAGGCCGGCATGATCGAAGGTCGCGAGATAGCTGTAGATGCCGTAAGTGAGGCCGCGCTTCTCGCGCACTTCTTCCATAAGACGCGAGTTGAAGCCGCCACCGCCGAGCACGTAGTTGACCAGCG
>DATAAP010000631.1:0-2993 GCA_036260035.1 Alphaproteobacteria bacterium
AAAAGCGAAGATGCGTCCCATCGAGGATGCCCGAGCGCACATAGTTCCAGCGCCCGCGCAGCAGCGGCAGGCTCACGGAATAATGCGCGACGTTCGGGACCGATGCGATCAGGTAGCCGCCGGGCCTGAGCAATCCGTGCAGGCGCCGCACGGCCGACCAGGGGTCGACAAGGTGCTCCAGCACGTCGAGGGCCAGGATCAGATCGAAGCTGCCGGGCGCAAACGGGAGCGTCACGCGCTCAACATCGCCCACGACGATCTCGTCGCAGACGGCGCGCGCCCGCTCGGCGGCACTTGGCATCAGCTCCACGCCGGCGGCGTATGAGACGGACCGGCTCGCCTTCAGCCACGACAGCGTGCCCCCGGCACCGCAGCCGACCTCCAGCACATGGTCCATCTTTTCGGGGAGGAGCGGCCCGATCTCCCGGCGGGCGAGGGCGAAATACTCAGGCTGCTTCTCGGCATACGTAACAGCTTGCATGGCCCGATTAGACATCGAAAAGCGGTGCCTGAAAAGTCTTGGTTAACGGGCAGGGGGTCGCTCCAACTGGTTAAGTTTTGTCACCACCATTCACCAATTGATGCAAGGCGCCCTTAGGCGCGGCGGGCAAGAATCGACGATCCGCAACAATCAATTGGAGAAGGACAATGCTGGTTCAGACACGCCGCCACACTCGGCATCCGAGACTACCCGACCAAGTCACGCTGCTCCATGGGCCGCATCAAATCATCGGCCGCTTCATCCTGCTCGCTGATGACGCCGCGCGGCGCCGCGGAGTCTACCTGTCGCTGGAGGACGATTTCGACGCGCTGCTCGAGCTGAACGAGGCCAACCGCAGGCACTGGCATCCGTTGGCGCCGAGCTTCGATCCACGTTACGGCGCACACGCCGGCAACGCATTTTGGATCTGCGGCCGCAACGAGGACGGCGAGCCGGTCCTCACGCAAGTCGTGCGGCATTTCGACATGCGCAACACGACGCTTGCCGCGGAGCTGGAGAAGCTGCGGGTATTCTACGGCGATCCGGAGCGGCAGTCGGCTCCCGACGAGACTTGCGCGACCAGTGCGCCCACGGCCCGCAAGATCACCGGCAGCGTCGTCTACTCCGGCGGCACGTGGTTCCGTCCGGACCTCCGCGGGCGCGGGCTCGCGTCGATCGTCCCGCGCCTCGGGCGCTCGATCGCGCTGTCGCGCTGGAACACCGATCACGCCTTCAGTCTCGTCCTACGCAAGCTGGTCGAGAAGGGGATTCCCCGGCGTTACGGATTCCGCTCGGTCGAGTATGCGGTCGACTGGCGCAATTCCGCGGCCGGCGCGCATCTCGAGTTTGCGTTGATCTCGATTGCGCAAGACGACTTCGTGTTCGACCTGGAGACGGCGATGGTGCTGCACTGATCGGGTGATTCAGCCGAAGCGGCTGCGGGCCTGGTCACGCAAGCTGACCGAGACCACGAGCCGGCGGCCGCTGGTGTCGCGCCAGGGCAGCATCAGGCGCTCGTAGCGCCACTGGCGCGGCGTCGCGCCGGCCTGTGCTACGCGCGCGGTGATCAGCTCGAAGCGCGGCACCTGGCGGTCGTCGACTTGGCGGCAAGCTTCGGCGATCCACTGCCCGTAGGCCTGGTCGGGCTGGTCCTGAAGGGGCTGGCCGATGGCGCTTTGCGCCCACGCCGCTGGATAGAGCTGGATGCGCTGGCCGCTGTGCCGGAAGACAAAATGTCCGCTATCCGGCAGCCGCTCGACGATCATGGCGCGATCGTAGAGCCGCGACTCGACCAGGAAAGCGCGGATTTCGTGCGGCTGCACTTGGTCCAGCCAGCGGCGCAGCAGCGGTGCGAACGGGTTGCCGGACTCGCGCAGCAGACCGGAGACTCTGCGCGGCACCGCGATGAACGGCCCGTCGTCCGCCGCTAAGGCGGCAACGCTGAGAATCTCGCTGAGCCGGTGCTGCAGGGCGCCACCGCTGCAGAGTTCGTCGTGCCAGCATCCGCTGAAACGCGAAATGGCGGCGCGAGCCGGCGTGCGCTGCGCAACGAAGGATAGCAGGGCCATCGACGTGCGATGCCCGCAGAACGCTGGCCGCAGGCGAATGCGCAGAAAGCCTTTGCGCTCCGCAACCGTGATGAAGCCCAGATTGCGTACCGCGTAGGCAGGGAAGTCGAAATCCGGCTGGCGATACGCGGCATCGAACCGCCGGCATTCCTCAGGCCACGGCAGCACGCGACCGAGATCATCGATGAGTATGCAGGAGTCCGTCATCGCCTCCCCCGCAGGGCAGCCGCTGGCCCTCGTTTTTCGGCGCGGCTGCTCGATAGGTTGAGAAATATCAGAATTGTAAACGCGAATCACCAGTGCCGCTTCGCGGCGTGTCGGCCGCCATTACAGCACGCGCGTGGTTAATGCGTAGGACGCAGATTTGGCGGCATTTTTTCCGCGGCACGGAAAATGCAGAAATGCGGCCGAGGATGGCGACCGCTTGCCGTCCGGAGGGGTGGGGGGATGGACTCATTCGTGCCTGTGATCGACACATATGATACCGCGCGTGCGGCCGGACTTTCGCGCGCCGACGCGTTTGCGCGCGCCATCGATGCGTTCCGCGCACAGCGGCCAGACCTGTCGATCGGCGAGGCCGGCAGAGAAGTGACGCGCATCCTTCTGCGCGCCGCTGCGGCGGCGCAAGGCGACGGGCGCACCGAAGCTTTCCCTCGGCCGGCAATTTCATGGTGAGGCGATGAGAACCAGGACACGAGGTCTGTCGAAATCGGAACTGCCGGTCGTCCGGCGTCGGCTTGGCATGACGATCAAGAGCATGGCAGAGGCCGTCGGCCTGAAGCTGCCCTCGTACTACTATTACGAGACCCGCTATGTCGGCGAAACGCTTCCCGACTGGCTTTCCGAGAAGATCGTTTCCCTTGCCCGCAAGAAGAACGTCGACCTCTCGCAGCGTGGCTTGCGCGCGCATGGCGAGCTGCGTCTCCGCGTCGGCGCGAACGACG
>DATAAP010000632.1:0-14971 GCA_036260035.1 Alphaproteobacteria bacterium
GGCTGGTAGCGCGCCACCGCCATGCAACTGACGCTGCGATGCGACCTGCGCGGGCAAGTTCGAAAAATCTGGGAACATTCCCTGACGGCGCCGCGATTAGCTCAATGGAGCCTGTGCCGCGGCACGCCGCCGGGCATGGGCAGGAACCGGGACATGAGAGACCTACGAAAGGACAGTGCGACCGAGCGCAACTTCCCGCGAGGGAGCGAAAGGAAAGCGACAGGCGGCGTCCGGTCGTGCTAGACTAAAAAGAAAAATGTTCCGGTCGGCTGCCACAGACAACTGGAGGTATCGATGGAACACAAGACTTTGGAGCAAATCAGGCAAGTTGCCGACGTGCGGCCAAACAAGCCGTTGTCGCGGCGCGAGCGCCTAGAGCGCTGGGCCGAGGCACTGGAACGGCTGAATGGCGCGCGCGTGCGTTCGCTGGTGCGGACGGAATACGTCCCGCGCGAGGAACGCGACCTGATGCGGGTCGACAACTCGCCACTGAGCGTGGCGTTTGAGGACCCCGTGCTCCGCGCCGAGGGTCTGAAGAGCGACAAGCTCGGCGATTCCACCACCTTCTTCGGCCTCTCCGAGTCGGAGATGCACTACATCGTCTGCTATTGCCATTACGGCGAGACGATGTCGTCCGAGGAAGTAGCCCGGCGCATCCGCGCGACGGCGCGGCAGGGCGACGGAACGACTCGCGCTGGCGCGCACGCCTTCGTGACGCTCGGCTCGATCGCGGCCGTAGCCGTAGTGGTGATCTCGGCGATCTGACGCCGGATCTGAAGACGCCGGGGTCGCACCGGACAGACTCCCGGCGAAGACGACGCGCGCTGAGGCGCGAAGACTTTTCCTCACCCTGGGTCCGGCAATGGACCTTCGCGGGCCCAGGGTGAGTTGTCCTTCGCGGCCGAGCCCGCGTTAAGCGTCCTGCTTGGCTCGCGCGAGAGCGGCCTCGCGCAGCGCGGTGATCGTTGTCCGTGTCGTGACGAGGTTCGGATCGGTCTGCAGCTCGATCACGGCAGGCTTGTTCGACTTAATCGCGCGCTCGAGCGCCGCCGCGAACTGCTCGGTACGCGTCACCGTTTCGCCGTGGCAGCCGAGCACGCGTCCGAACGCGGCAAAATCGGGATTGGCAAGGTCGGTGCCGACGACGCGGGTGGGATGCTCGCGCTCCTGATGCATCCGGATCGTCCCGTACATGCGGTTGTTGGTAACGACGCAGATCACGTTGGCGCCATACTGCGCTGCCGTGCTCATCTCCTGTCCGCACATCATGAAGCCCCCATCCCCGACGAAAGCGAGCACCAGCCGCTCGGGATGCACCAGCTTGGCCGCGACCGCGGCCGGCACCGAATACGCCATGGCGCCGCTGGTGGGACCGATCTGACGGCCCGGCCGGCGATAGCTGAGATAGCGCTGCGGCCAGCCGGAGTGATTGCCGGCGTCCACCGTCACGATCATGTCGGCCGGCAGCTTATCGCGCAGATCGGCGAGCGCGCGGCCGACATCGAGCGCGCCGTTGTACGGGGTGGGCTCGAGCGTCGCGAGATAATCGGCGCGCGCCTTCTCGGTCCACGCCGCCCAGCGCTTGCCCTCGACCGGCGCCATGGTCGCGGCGAGCGCCGCGAATGATTCCGATGTGCCCTGGATGCCGAGGGTCGGCCGATAAACGCGGCCGAGCTCGTCGGGGTCGGCATGCACGTGAATCAGCTTCTGCCGCGGCTCGGGCGAATCCATGATCGTATAGCCTTGCGTCGTCATCTCGCCGAGCCGGGCGCCCACGACGATCAGCAGGTCGGCGTCCTTCGCGCGCTTGATCAGCGCTGGCGGGCCGGACGTGCCGAGATCGCCGGCATAGACGCGCGACGTGTTGTCGAACGCGTCCTGGCGGCGGAAGGAGCAGCTCGCCGGGATGTTGTTCGCCTCGGCGAAGGCGACGATCTGCTTGCAGGCGGCGTCGGTCCAGTTCGGCCCGCCGATGAGCAGCAGCGGCCGCTCCGCGCGTTCCAGCATCTTGCGTAGTTTCGGCAGCTCGGCCGGATTGACGGACGGCGCCACTACCGCAGCGGGCTCCGCATCGAGAACGGCCACGCGCTCGGTCAGCATGTCCTCGGGCAGCGCCAACACAACGGGCCCCGGCCGGCCGGACATCGCCACATGGAAGGCGCGCGCGATGTATTCGGGGATGCGCTCGGTGCGGTCGATCTGCGCCGCCCATTTGGCGACCGGCCCGAACATTTGCCGGTAATCGATCTCCTGGAAGGCCTCGCGATCCATCATGTCGCGGCCGACCTGCCCCACCAGCAGGATCATCGGCGACGAATCCTGGAACGCGGTGTGCACGCCGACCGAGGCATGGCACGCGCCCGGCCCGCGCGTGACCAGGCAAATGCCAGGGCGCCCGGTCAGCTTCCCGTACGCCTCCGCCATGTTGGCGGCGCCTGCCTCGTGGCGGGCATTGATCAGCTTCAGGCGCGGAGCCGCGTCATGCAGCGCGTCGAGCACTTCGAGATAGCTTTCGCCCGGCACGCAGAACGCCATGTCGGCGCCGTGGATGAGCAATTGATCGACCAAGAGCTGGCCGCCGGAGCGAAGTCTGAGCTGTGTCATTGTCCTTCCTTACCAACAAATGCAAAGCGCCTGCGGCGCCGAAGCTTGGCGCACTCTTCTGCAGGCCGGGGCAAAACTCAAGCGGTTGAATCGACGAGCCCACTTCGCCGCCGATGCCATGGACTTCGCCTAGTGCATCCGGCTACGCTCCCGCCCCTTATGACGCAGCGGACCAGCGCCCAGGCCCAGGCCGACCCCCCGAGCGGATTCCGGCAGCTGCTGGGCTATCGCGTGCTCGAATGGAAGGATGGCGAGGCCGCGGTCACACTGACCATTGGGCCGCGGCATCTTAACCGCGCAGGCGCGCTGCATGGCGGCGTCATCTCGACGCTGATCGATGCTGCAGGCGGCTATGCGGGGTGCTACTGCGCGGTGCCGGGCCATGTGCGCCGCTGCGTCACCGTGTCGCTGACTACCCAGTTCCTCGCGCAGACCAAGACTGGCGTGCTCACCGCGCGTGCGCGCGTGCGCGGGGGCGGCAAGCGGCTGTTCATGGCCAGCACGGAAGTGCACGACGCGACCGGCGCCTTGCTCGCGATCGGCGAAGGCGTCTACCGCTACCGCAGTGGCAGCGAGAGCCCGCAGGGCGTTCCCGTTGGCCGGCACGGCGAGAAGCGCGACACGCCGCTGGGCTGAGTGGCGGCAGCAGCCGAACCTCTCCCCCGCAGGCGAATTCCTATGCCGCGCGCTCGGTGGGGATGGTCGCGGGGATCCAGGCGCTGACGGTAGTGCCGACGCCGACGGCGCTCTCGATCGTCAGCGTGCCGCCATGCAGCTCGACGAGCGCGCGGCTGAGGGCGAGGCCCAGCCCAGTGCCCTCGCCCTTGCGGGTCAGCGCGTTGTCGACCTGCTCGAAGCGGCGGCCGATGCGCGGCAGGTCATCGGCCGGGATACCAACGCCGGTGTCGGAGACGCGGAAGATGATGCCCTCATTCTCGCGGCCGGCCGACAGGTTCACGTTGCCGCCCGAGGGCGTGAACTTGATCGCATTGGTCAGAAGGTTGAGCAGGATCTGCTTGAGGGCGCGTGCGTCGGCGTTGATCGGCAGCTCCTGCGCCACGGCGATGCCGAGCGTCACCCCTGCCTCGCTCGCGCGCACGCGCACGAGTCTTGCGCAAGTGCGCAGCATCTCGGCGGCATCGAGCGGCTCGGGATGGATCGTGTAGCGCCCCGCCTCGATCTTCGACATGTCGAGCACGTCGTTGATGAGCGACAGCAGATGCGTGCCGCTCGCATGGATGTCGCGTGCGTATTCGATGTAGCGGGCCGAACCGATCGGCCCGAGGAGCTGCCCCTTCATCATGTCGGAGAACCCGATGATCGCGTTCAGCGGCGTGCGCAGCTCATGGCTCATATTGGCGAGGAATTGCGACTTCGACATGTTCGCAGCCTCGGCGCGCTGCTTGGCGACCGCGTTCTCCTCGGCGAGGCGCGCGAGGTCGCTCGCCTGCTTTTCCAGCTTTTCGCGGGTCACCTCCAGCTCGAAGACAAGGCGCTGCAGGTTTTCCTCGTTGCTGCGCAGCGCCTCCTCCTGCTCCTTGCGACGCGTTAGGTCCGAATAGACGCCCACGGTGAAGCCATCGGCGGTGCGCCGCTCGCTGATCTGGAACCAGCGACCGTCCTTCAGCCGGACGTCGACCGGCTCGGGCGGCGGATCACGATGCTGCGCGATGCGGCGTACGATCCAGGCGTCCGGGTCGCGATGGGCGAGCGGGTCCTGGTACCAGCCCGCCGCGATGCCGACCCGGATGATCTCTTCGAACGTCATGCCGACGACATCGCCGCGGTCGCGGAGATAGGGCACGCAGTCGAGGAATTTCTCGTTGCGCAGGACCATTCGGTCGGCGGCGTCGAACAGTACGAAGCCGGCATCGATGCTTTCGATCGCATCGCGCAGCCGCTGCTGGCTGCGCGCGGTGCCGGCGCGCGCCTGACGTTCGCGCGACAACACGTGGGCGGTAAATCCGGCAAGCAGCAGGCCCAGCAGGGTCAGTGCTGCGCCCTCGGCGATCCTGAGCCGCTGGCGCGTGCGGTAAGGCGCCAAGACGTCTTCCTCGGCGAAGCCGATCGCGACGATCAGCGGATACTCGCCGACAACGCGATAGCCGGTTATCCGCGCCACGCCGTCGATGTCGGAACGCATATGATACACTCCGATCGGACGCTCCCTGACGCGCTTCAGCAAGGTGTGGTTGGGATACGACTTGCCGGTCTCGGACACGCCGGCGGCACGACGCGCGTAGACGGTGCCATCAAGCCCATAGACCCCGATCGCGCCGTTCGGGCCGGAATCTCCCCAGGCGTAGAAGTTCTCGAAGTAGTCGGTCAGCAGCGACACGTAGATCGCGCCCGCGAAACTGCCGTCGGTATGCTCGAGTCGTAGGATCAGCGGCGCGGTCCAGAGCCGCGTAGCCGGCTCCAGGATTGGCTTGCCGGCGATCAGCGCCGCTGACTCGGCGGAACGGATCTCGTCAAACCAGGCGAGCCGGCCGACATTCGTGCCGGTCGGCACGCCGCCCGCCTCTATGCGCACGACGCCGTTCTCGTCGATTACCGCGACGGAGCCGACGATCCCCGCCAGATCCGGGTTGCGCTCGAAGAGCGTCGTCAGTGCCGGGTCGCGCCCGTCGGCAAGATCGCGCCTGATCTGCTGGAGAACCCCCTCGGCCGAGCGCAACGTGCGGCGCGCCTGCTCGGCGAAGGCGCGCGACAGGCTCGATGCCGTGCGCTCGGCATTGCCGATGTAATGCTGCCGCGCGCGATCGAGTTCGACGAACAGCCCCGCCCAGAACGCGCCCAGCAGCGCGCAGGCGAGGATGACGATCCACGCAGCGACGCTCGGAAAGCGCGGCAGGAAAAGCGGTTGCTGCAAGCCGATCCCGGGCAGCCCGGCCTCTTAAATGGCAGTTGGCAATCTATGTTCGTTCCACACGCTGAAAAATCCATTAAATGAGCCATTTCAATGGGCTAATTGGTTAAGGTTTCAACTCTAGCGGGAATAGCTATTTACGAGGCCGCGGTTGCCGCTCCGGCCCCGGTCGGGCGCGCCGCCCAGATCACGCATCGCACGAAACCGCGACGGGCAGTGCAGCGCTGCGTCAGCCCTGCGACAGATAGGCCATCGCGGCCTGCACGCCGCCAGCCTTGTGCGGCACCTTGGCGCGTGCGAGGCCCATCTCGACGCCAGCGAGCGTGCCGAGCAGCATCAGGTCGTTGAAGTCGCCGAGATGGCCGATGCGGAAGATCTTGCCTTTGAGCTTGCCCAGCCCCTGCCCCAGCGACATGTCAAAGCCGTCGAGGATCGCGTCGCGCAGCGCGTCGGCATCGTGGCCGTCGGGCATCAGCACGGCGGTCAGCGAGCCGGAATACTCGGCGGGGTTCTTCGCCAGCACTTCGAGGCCCCACGCGCGCACCGCGCGGCGGGTCGCCTCCGCGTGGCGTTGATGGCGCGCGAAGACGTTGTCGAGCCCCTCCTCCAGCAGCATCGCAATCGCCTCGCGCAGGCCGTAGAGCAGATTGGTGCCCGGCGTATACGGGAAGAAGCCGTTCTGGTTGGCCGCGAGCATCGGCGCCCAGTCCCAGTAGCTTCTTGGCATCTTCGCCTGCTTGTGCGCGGCAAGCGCCTTGTCGCTGATGGCATTGAACGACAGGCCGGGCGGCAGCATCAGCCCCTTCTGCGAGCCGCCGACCGTGACGTCCACGCCCCATTCGTCATGGCGGTAGTCAATCGAGGCGAGCGACGAAATCGTGTCTACGAGGAAGAGTGCGGGATGCTTCGCGCGGTCGATCGCCTTGCGCAGCTCGCCGATGCGGCTGGTCACACCGGTCGAGGTCTCGTTGTGCACGGCCGCGACCGCCTTGATCCGGTGCTGCTTGTCCTCGACCAATTTGGTTTCGAGGGCGGCGGGGTCGACGCCGCTGCGCCAGTCGCCCGGCACGAAATCGATGTCAAGGCCGAGGCGGCTCGCCATTTCGCGCCACAGCGAGGCGAAATGCCCGGTTTCGAACATGAGCACGCGGTCGCCCGGCGACAACGTATTGACCAGGGCGGCTTCCCACGCGCCGGTGCCGGAAGCCGGATAGATCACCACCGGGCCCTTGGTCTTGAAGATCTGCTTCATGCCGTCGAGCACTTGGCGGCCGAGGCGGCCGAATTCCGGCCCGCGATGGTCAATCGTGGCATTGTCGATCGCGCGCAGCACGCGGTCGGGCACGTTGGTCGGCCCGGGGATCTGCAGGAAATGCCGGCCGCTGCGCTGGCGGTTGCTCAACGTCTTGCCCGATTGTGCCATGCGATTCCTTGTCTCCAGAGCGATGCGGCGCCGATCATAACCGCCGCAAGAGGCCGGGCAAGCGCAGTTACATGCAAGTGTCGCCACGGACGCAAGGGACGCATGCGCCCGATGTCGAGCGTTGCACGCGGATCGGCTCTATACTCCGCGCGCGGACAATCGAGTAAGAGGAGAACCGCCATGCGCCTGTTGCCTTTGCTGCTGCTCATCGCCCTCGGCTCGGGCCCCGCGTTGGGCCAGACGAAGTGCGGGCCTACCCCTCATGCCAAGCAGCTCGTTGAGGCGTGGATGAACAAGGCCGCCGCCAGGAGCCCCGGCAAGGACCTCACTATGGACCAAGGCGTGTGCACACAGGCAGCCCTCGTCGCAGCGCTTTCGAAGTCGCAGGGCAAGGTGATCGGCTACAAGGCCGGGCTCACTAGCAAGGGCGCGCAGGATCAGCTCGGCGTGCCGAATCCCGTGCTCGGCGTCCTGCTCTCGAAGATGATCCTGCCGGACGGGAGCACGGTGGCCGCCGATTTCGGCCCGCGGCCGCTCTTCGAGGCGGACATGCTGGTGACCGTGCGCGACGAGGGCATCAATCAAGCGCGCACCGTTACTGAGGTTGTTAAGCACCTCTCGACCATCCAGCCCTTCATCGAGCTGCCTGACCTCGTTCTGGCGCAGGGCGAGCCGATGACCGGACCGGTCATCGTCGCGATAAACGTGGGTGCTCGGATGGGTGTGGTCGGCGATCCGGCGCCGGTGCTGGGGACCCCCGAATTCGTCAACGCGCTGGCCGAGATGCAGGTGACCCTAACCGCCGATGGCGCCGAGATCAGCAAAGCGCCCGGCAAGACCATCCTCGGTCACCCGCTGAACGCCGTCCTCTTCATCAGCGACGAGGTGCAGCGCCGCGGCGGCAAGCTGAAGGCCGGCGACATCCTCAGTTTGGGCTCCTTCAGCCGCCTCACGCCGCCCAAGCCCGGCCAGAAGGTCGTCGCGAAATATGAAGGCCTGCCAACCGGACCGATGACCGTATCGGTCGCGTTTAAATAGGCATGCCGCTCGACCAGAAGACCACGCCGCGTAGCGCCGCCGTGAAGCCGGGCGACAGCCGCCTGGCCGCGCGGCTGCGCCGCGAAGTGCAGGGCGACGTGCTGTTCGACCCCTTCAGCCGCGGCCGCTACTCGACCGATGCGTCGATCTACCAGATCGAGCCGATCGGGATAGTGGTTCCGAAACGCGTTGACGACATAGCCGCTGCGATCGCCATCGGCCGCGAGGAAGGCGTGCCGGTGCTGCCGCGCGGCGGC
The DNA here is from genome assembly GCA_036260035.1 of Alphaproteobacteria bacterium. Lineage (GTDB taxonomy): Bacteria > Pseudomonadota > Alphaproteobacteria > CACIAM-22H2 > CACIAM-22H2 > DATAAP01. The sequence goes on from DATAAP010000632.1 coordinate 8,192, forward strand.
GGTACCTCGCAGTGCGGCCAGACGGTCGGTCGCGCGCTGGTCGTCGACACGTCGAAATATCTGAGCCGCGTGCTGAGCGTCGATACGGAGAACCGCACCGCATGGGTCGAGCCCGGTGTCACGCTCGATGCGCTGCAGAAGCGCCTCAAGCCGCACGGCCTCACCTTCCCGGTCGACATCTCCACGGGAAGCCGTGCCACGCTCGGCGGTATGACCGGCAACAATTCCTGCGGCGCACGCTCGATCCGCTACGGCAACATGGTGCACAACGTGCGCACCATCGATATCGTGCTCGCCGATGGCACGCAGGCGACGTTCGGGGAGGTCCCGGACGATCTCGATCAGGCGCCACTGCAGCCGCGCTACCGGGCTCTGATTGAGTCCTGCCGCCGCATCACCGATTCCGTTTCGGACGAGCTGCGCTCCGAGCGCTGGCCGCGGCTGCTGCGGCGCGTGGGCGGCTACAACCTCGACATGATCCGGCCGCACAACGTGCCTGGGCTCAACCGCAACGAGCCCGGCCACAACATGGCGAAGTTGCTGGTCGGCTCCGAGGGCACGCTCGGCTTCTTCACGCGCATCCAGCTCGACCTGTCGCCGATCCCGCCCGCGCGGGTGCTCGGCGTGTGTCACTTCCCGACCTTCTACAAGGCGATGGATGCCACGCAGCACATTGTCAAGCTGGATCCGGCAGCCGTGGAACTGGTCGACCGCACGATGATCGAGCTGTCGCGCGAGATCGCGATGTTCAAGCCGGTCGTCGACCGCTTCGTGCGCGGCAAGCCCGACGCCATCCTGCTGGTCGAATTCGCCGGCGAGGACATGCAGGCGGAGACCCGCAAGCTCAGGCAGCTCGTCGAGCTGATGGGCGATCTCGGCTTTCCGGACTCCGTCGTCGAGGCAACCGACCCCGCCTTCCAGACCGCGATCTGGGAGGTGCGCAAGCAGGGGCTCAACATCATGATGTCGATGAAGGGCGACGGGAAACCCGTCTCCTTCATCGAGGACTGCGCGGTGCCGCTCGAGGACCTCGCCGAGTACACCGACCGGCTGACGAACGTGTTCCGCAAGTACGGCACCGAGGGCACGTGGTACGCGCATGCGTCCGTCGGCACGCTGCATGTGCGGCCGATCATCAATCTGAAGGAGCCCGACGGCGCAAAGAAGATGCGCGCCATTGCCGAGGAAGCCTTCGCGATGGTGCGGGAGTACAAGGGCTCGCATTCCGGCGAGCACGGCGACGGCATCGTGCGCTCCGAGTTCCACGAGGCCATGTTCGGGCCGAAGCTCGTGCGCGCCTTCGAGGCCGTGAAGGACGAATTCGATCCGGCCGGCCTGTTCAATCCCGGCAAGATCGTGCGGCCGCACAGGATGGACGACCGCACGCTGTTCCGCTACGCGCCGCGCTATGCGCCGCTCGCCATCGAGACGGCGCTCGACTGGTCGGCCTGGGGCGGCTTCGACCGTGCGGCGGAGATGTGCAACAACAATGGTGAGTGCCGCAAGTTCGACGCCGGCGTGATGTGCCCGTCCTACCGCGCGACGCTCGACGAGCAGCATCTGACGCGCGGCCGCGCTAACACCCTGCGCCTCGCCCTCACCGGACAGCTCGGGCCTGAGGCGCTCGTCTCGGAGGAGATGCGCGAGACGCTCGACCTGTGCGTCAGTTGCAAGGGCTGCAAGCGCGAATGCCCGACGGGCGTCGATATGGCGCGCATGAAGATCGAGGTGATGCACGCGCGTGCGAAGAAGCACGGGCTTACGCTGCAACAGAAGCTGATCGCCTACCTGCCGCGCTATGCGCCGGTCGCAGCACGGCTGGCGCCGATGATGAACCTGCGCGACCGCGTACCCGCCCTCGCGGCCCTGTCGGAGCGGATTCTCGGCTTCAGCGCAAAGCGGTCATTGCCGCAATGGCGCCCCGATTCATTCCGCAACGACGAAACGAACCCGAGCACCAGTGCAAAAGAGGTCGTGCTGCTGGTTGACACCTTCACGCGCTATTTCGAGCCGGAGAACGCGCGCGCTGCGCTGCGCGTGCTGGAGGCCGCGGGTTATCGCGTCCATCTGCCGACGCCGATCGACGGCGGACGGCCGCTGTGCTGCGGCCGCACTTTCCTGGCCGAAGGCCTCGTTGCCGAGGCGCGCGCCGAGATGCAGCGCACGATCGAGGCGCTCGCGCCCTTCATCGAGCACCGCACGGCGATCGTCGGACTCGAGCCGTCGTGCTTGCTGACCTTCCGCGACGAGCTGCTTGCCGTCCTGCCCGGCCGCGACGCCGAAAGCCTGTCGGCGCAAGCGATGCTGTTCGAGGAATTCCTCGTCGCCGAGCACAAGGCGGGCCGATTGAACCTGCCGCTCAAGCCGATCGATCAGCGCCACGCGCTGGTGCACGGCCATTGCCACCAGAAGGCCTTCGCAGCTATGGGCGCGGTGCAGACGGCACTCAAGCTGATCCCGAGTCTTGACGTGAAGGTCGTCGAGTCGAGCTGCTGCGGCATGGCCGGCTCGTTCGGCTATGAGGCCGGGCATTACGACGTGTCAATGAAGATGGCCGAGCTGTCGCTGTTGCCGGCGGTGCGCGCCGCGTCCGCTGATACCGTGCTTGTCGCCGACGGCACGTCGTGCCGGCATCAGATCCGTGACGGCGCCAACCGCCAGGCGGTCCACGTCGCCCTCCTGTTGGAAAGGGCGCTGGCTAGTTAGCTCGAGATCGTACTGGTTGAAAGAGCCTTACCTTCCACTCTCCCGCAAGCGGGAGAAACTTCTGAGGCGCTGGCTCGGTTCCCTTTTCCCACTTGCGGGAGAAGGGAATGAACGTGGCGCGGTCGCGAAGTCGGCTCCGACAATTGATCAGGCCGCGCTCTTCGCCGCCGGCTTATCGGTCTCGAGCGAGTCCCAGGGCTTCACGTCCTTGCCGCCTTCGACGAAGTCGGCCACGCGCGTCGCCATGCGCGTGTCGAGCAGCGCGGTCGACGCGAGCGTGATCTGGCGCGTCGGGTCCTCGAGGCTGACCAGCAGGGCGTGCGGCCCCTCGCGGTGCTGAATGATCTTCGCAACTCGCCACTGCGGACGCGGTGCGCCGACCTTCTCGTACACCTGGCCGATCTCGACCGTCGTTGTCTTCGCCTTGCTCATGGAGCCGTTCTCCCTGATGCGATCTCGCTTCTATTCTGCCTGTGGCATCGTTAACGAATGGGAAAACGGCGCCGCTTGGTGGTATCCAGAATTAGCGTGGACTCGTGCCTCGCGCCCAAAATGTGGTAAAAAGCGAGTCCCTGAGCGGTGCTGGAGGCTCGCATGATGAGAGCGGGCACGTTCCCCACGCCTTTCGGCCCGGCGACGGCCGTGATCGACGAGACGGGCGCCCTCTGCGCCTTCTCTCTGTCGCGCGAGTTCGAGGAGGCGGAGGGCCTCGTCCGCGACGACCGCGCGGTGCGCGAGGTGGCAAAGCAGGTGCGCGAGTACTTCGATGGCCAGCGGCGCGTCTTCGATCTGCCGCTGGCGCCCGCGGGCACGCCCTTCCAGCGCGCGGTGTGGGATGAGCTGCTCAAGATCCCCTACGGCGCGACGATCAGCTACGTGACGCTTGCTTGCCGCGTCGGACGGCCAAAGGCGTCGCGTGCCGTGGGTCAGGCGAACGGCGCCAACCCGGTTGCGCTGATCATCCCGTGCCACCGCGTAATCGGCGCAGACGGCACTCTGACCGGCTATGGCGGCGGCCTGCCGCTCAAGCAGGCGCTGCTCGATTTCGAGCGCCGCACCGCCGGCCTGCGCGGCCTGGCCGAGCCGCAGCTGGCGCTCGCGTTCGAGGGCTGAATCCGGTTGCGGGCGGCGGCGGCTTCGCCCTAAACAAGCCTACCTTTCCGGAGTCCCCGATGAGCCCAGCCGAGATCGCCCGCACCACGGCCCGCATCCTGATCGAAACTAAGTCAGTCCTGTTCAACCCGAGCAAGCCGTTCATCTTCACCTCCGGATGGGCGAGCCCGACCTATATCGACTGCCGCAAGCTCATCTCCTTCCCGCAGGCGCGCAAGAAGCTGATGGACATGGCAGTGGAGACGATCGAGCGCGGCGTCGGCTTCGACGCGCTGGACGCCGTCGCCGGCGGCGAGACCGCAGGCATTCCTTACTCCGCCTGGATCGCCGACCGCATGAACCTGCCGATGCTCTATGTGCGCAAGAAGCCGAAGGGCTTTGGGCGCAACGCGCTGATAGAGGGCGACCTGAAGCAGGGCGCGCGCGTGCTGCTGGTCGAGGACCTGGCGACGGACGGCAAGAGCAAGCTCCACTTCATCAATGGCCTCAGGGAGGCTGGCGCTGAAGTGAAGCACGCCTTTGTCGTGTTTCACTATGGCATCTTCCCGCAGAGCGTGGAGACGCTTGGGTCCGCCGGCGTCAAGCTGCACGCGCTGGCAACATGGTGGAACGTGCTCGAGTTGGCCGAGCAGGAGAAGTATTTCGCCGCCGCCGATCTGAAAGAAGTGCGCGCGTTCCTGGAAAATCCCGCAGAATGGTCCGCCGCCCATGGCGGTATCGGTGTCGAGAAGGCAGCGGTTTGAATCAGACCGCGGAACAAGAGAGAATGGCCCCGACGGCCTTCGGATAAACCCTGAGGGCGACAATAACGGGATCAGGAAGAACGCCCTTGCCGAGATTCTGCGCAAACATCTCGATGCTCTTCACGGAGCTGCCGATGGTGGAGCGTCCTGCAGCCGCGCGTGCCGCCGGGTTCGAGGCGATCGAGGTGCAGTTCCCCTACATCGTGCCGCTCGATGATTTCGCCAAGGCCGTCGAGAAGGCGGGTGTCAAGGTGGCCTTGATCAATTTCCCAGCCGGCGATTTCGACAAAGGGGATCGCGGGCTCGGCGCCCTGCCCTCGCGCAAGGCGGAGTTCCGCGCCGGAGTCGCCGACGGAAGGCGCTATGCCGAGCGGCTGCGCGTCGACCGCTTTAACCTGCTCGCTGGCATTCCAGGTCCTGGCGTTCCGGACAGAGATGCGCGCGCGGCGCTGATCGACAACCTCCACTTCGCCGCCGAGGCGGTGAAGGACATCGGCGCGACAGTATGCCTCGAAGCGATCAACACGCGCGACGTGCCGGGGTTCTACCTGCACGATCCCGACCAGGCCGTCGCCTTGATCGTCGAATCCGGCGTGCGCAATGCGGCGCTGCAATACGACTTGTATCATATGCAGATTATGCGCGGCGATCTGATCCCGACCATGGAGCGGCTCATGCCGCGCATCGGCCACATCCAGTTCGCCGACACGCCCGGCCGCCACGAGCCCGGCACGGGCGAGATCAACTACGCGAACGTCTTCGCCGCCATAGACCGCATCGGCTATCCCGGCTGGGTCGGCGCCGAGTACAAGCCGGCGGTCAGCACGCTGGAGGGGCTTGGCTGGTTCGCCGCTTGGCGCGCCGGTGCGGCCGGCTCTAAAGTACCGGCATGACGCTGGCCCGCGCGCTCAAGCTTCTCGCCCTGTCGCTCATCGCTTTTCTTTCCGCCCCTGCCTCCGCGCAGCCTAAGGACGAGCTGGTCATCGGCATCACCCAGTTCCCGTCGACCTTCAACCCGTATTTCGATCCGATGTGGACGAAGACCTACGTGCTCGCCATGGCACAGCGGCCGCTCGTCACCTACGACCAGGAGTGGAAGCTCGTCTGCATCCTGTGCACCGAGGTCCCTACGATCGAGAACGGCCGCCTCAAGCCGGTCGACCGGCCCGACGGCACCAAGGGTGCCGAGATCACCTATACGATCCGTGCCGATGCCAAGTGGGGCGACGGCAGGCCGGTGACCGCCGCCGACGTCGTGATGTCGTGGGAGGTCGGCCGCCATCCCGATGTCGGCGCCGTCTCCGGCGAGTACTACCGCCGCGCCGAGAGGATCGAGGTGCGCGACGACAAGACCTTCACGGTCCATGCCAACAAGCTCACCTACAACGCGGCCTCGGTGTACGCCTTCGAGCCGCTGCCGGCCCATCTTGAAAAACCGGCCTTCGCCACGCCGAAGGACTACCAGAAGCGCACCGCCTTCGACACCGACACGACCAATCCCGGCCTCTACAACGGTCCCTACCGCATCACCCAGGTCTCCCCCGGCTCGCATATCGTGCTGGAGCCCAACGCGGCGTGGACTGGCGACAAGCCGCATTTCAAGCGCATCGTGGTCCGCGCGATCGAGAACACGGCAGCAATGGAAGCGAACCTGCTCTCGGGCGGCATCGACTACATCGCCGGCGAGGGCGGCCTTTCGCTCGACCAGGCGCTCGCCTTCGAGAAGCGGCACGGCGCCCGCTTCGACATCAGCTACAAGGCGGGGCTCATATACGAGCATATCGACCTCAACCTCGACAGCCCGATCCTCAAGGACAAGCGCGTGCGCCACGCGCTGCTCTACGCGCTCGACCGCGAGGCGCTGAGCAAGCAGCTGTTCGAGGGTAAGCAGCCGGTCGCGCATTCCTTCGTCAGCCCGCTCGACTGGATCGCTGCCGACGACCTGCCGAAATACCGCCACGATGCCAAGCGCGCCGCCGCCCTGCTCGATGAAGCGGGCTGGAACCAGATGAGGAACGGCTTCCGCCACAATGCGGCCGGAGAGAGGCTGTCGCTGGAGCTGATGACTACCGCGGGCAACCGCACGCGCGAGACGGTGCAGCAAGTGCTGCAGAGCCAGTGGCGGCGGCTCGGCATCGAGGTGCGCCTGCGCAACGAGCCGGCGCGCGTGTTCTTCGGCCAGACCATGAAGCAGCGGCAGTACACCGGCCTCGCCATG
>DATAAP010000633.1:0-9317 GCA_036260035.1 Alphaproteobacteria bacterium
AGGGCGAATCCAACGGCGACCGACCCGGCGAGGAAAAGCACCGGCTGCCGACGCGCGAAATCCTCGACTTGGCCGATGAGCGAGCGGACATCCTGCTCGCGCAATGCTGCGGCGACCGAGTCGAGGCTGCCGACCGCGCGCTCAGCGTACTCGGTCACCGCTCCGGGGCTGCGCTCGCGGAGCTGATCCACGGTGTCATGCAGCACTTTCACGACACCTTCGATGTGATCGGCTGCGACATCCTTCTGCTGCGAAAGGAAGGTCTGCGCCTGATGTTGCGCCTGCCCGGCTGCACGCGAGGCCTGCTCGCGGACGAGCTCTGTAGCCTGCTGGGCGACGCCGGATATGGTGGATGTCGCGCCTTGATTGCTGCTCGAACCAGACGTGCTGCCGGGCCCACCGGCTTGATTCTCCGGGCCTGCCATTCCGGGTCTCCTTGTTCTTGCGTTGCGAAACGGCCCTGGTGCGCCGTTGCACTTGCAACCCGGACAATGGCTTTCTTGTTCCCAGACTATGCTGTTGAGTGCGTTCGCGTTCAGTCGCGGAAGTTCACGTACTGGACGGGTCGGTCCAGCTTCAGGCCGCGGACGAGTGCTATGGCCGCCTGAAGGTCATCGCGCTTCTTACCGGAGACGCGCAACTCGTCGCCCTGGATCGCCGCCTGGACCTTCAGCTTGGACTCCTTGATCGCCTTGACCACCTCCTTGGCGGTCTCGCGGTCGATCCCCTGCTTGACCACGACCTTCTGGCGCACCGTATTGCCGGAGGCCTGCTCCTCCGGCTGCCATTCGAGGCAGGCGGGATCGAGCTTGCGCCGGACGAAGTAGCCTTTCACCAGCTCCTGCATCTGTTTCAGCTTCAGAGCATCGTCCGCGGTGATCGTGATCTCGCCCTTAGCGTGGGCGACGGTCGATTTCGACCCTTTGAAATCGAAGCGCGTGGCGATTTCCCGCACGACCCCTTGGATCGCGTTCTCGACCTCGGCGAGGTCGGTCTTCGAGACGACGTCAAAGCTGGGCATTTGCGGGTGCTCCGGCGGGGCCTGGGGGCAGGGCGTGATAGAAGATCCCGGTATCCTCGTCGTTCGCCGGGATCATGTGAAGATGTGTCAGGATTTGGCTGACTGTCGTGCCGTCGCTCGAGAGCGGCAGGACGAGCCGATGGTTGGAGTGCAGGCGGCCCTGTGCATATTCGTTCTGCCGTACCAGATAGGGGCACGCATCGCGCGCCACGCGGGAGTAGGTCATCATCGCGGCGCCACGCATGGCTTCCGGCCACTCCGAGACCATACGCCGGGTCATTTCGAAATCGTGATAACGGCCGATCTCCGTGCCGTAGACCAGGTAACGGAAGTCGCGCCCTCCAGCGACAACCTCCAGCAGATGCATGTCGCCGAGCCAGGGCCGCAGGTCGGATGTGGAGAGATCAGCGCGGGACGGCATGCGGCGGGCGCCGCGCTTGCGGTTCCACAGGTCGTACAGATCGGCCTGCTCGGCGAACCGAAAGGGCGGTTGCATGAACGGGCCGACTCGCGATGTGGAATGCTGGCTGCTTCTACACGCCCTGCTTGGCGTGGTCGAGCGCCTCCCTGATGACCTGCAGATCGCCGATGTGATTGCAGAGAAGCAGGATCAGCTTCGCGTTCAACATTGCGCTCTGCTGGTCGGTCAGGCCGCGATGTGTCTCGATCAGCAGTTGATAGAAATCGTCCGGATTGTCGAACGCGTTCTCGGTGCGCAGTTGGCTCATCGCTTCCCTATCCTTCGGATTGCGCGGTCGCGCGCCGCAGGGCGTGGGCGACGGCGGCTGCATCGAAACGTCGCCAGCGCGCGCAGACATGCTGATCCGGCCGTAGCAGGTAGAACGTCCCCGGACTTGCGGCGTAGCGGCGCGCTGCCAAGCCCGCAGTGTCGACCACAACGCATAACCCCGCGGGCGTCTCGATCGGCGCCGGCGCGACGACGACGCCGTGGACCGGCAGCGCCGCCTGATTCAGGCTGGCAAGAGCGCTTGCGGTCGCAGGGTCAATCGGCCCCTGGGTGAAGTACAGTCCGCTGAATCCCCCATTCAGCACCGGCAGAAGCCAGCCGTCGCGCGAGTCCGTTGCGATCGGCGCGTCGAGCGCGGCGCAACCCGGTGCTACGCCGCCATCGAAGCGATCCAAATCTGGCGTGTCCAACGGCGAGGCTCGATTGACAGTCGGCACGGACAGCCTGCCGCTGTTGACGAGCCGGCGTGCAAAAGGATGGGTTTCCGCCAGCGCCAGCACCGCATTGCGGAAGAGCCTGCTGGCTGCGCCCTTCGGCGTGATGAAATCGGTGCTGCGCGTCGTGATCATGACATGCTCGTCGGCGGCGGCGCTGCGCTCCAGCTCATAGCTGTCGAGCAGGCTCTCCGGCGCGCCGCCAGCGACCACCAGTGCCAGCTTCCAGCACAGATTGTCCGCGTCCTGCACGCCCGAATTGCCGCCGCGCGCGCCGAACGGTGACACCTGGTGCGCGGAGTCGCCGGCGAAGATCACGCGGCCGTGCCGGAAGCGCTCGAGGCGGCGGCATTGGAAAGTGTAGATGCTGACCCATTCGATTTCGAACTTCGCGGTTTCGCCAAATATCGCCTTTAAGCGCGGGATGACGCGCTCCGGCTGCTTCTCCGCCTCTGGATCGGCGGTCCAGCCGAGCTGCAGGTCGACGCGCCACAGCCCGTCGGCCTGGCGGTGCAGCAGGGCGGAGCCGCCGGGATGGAAGGGCGGCTCGAACCAGAACCACCGCTCGGTCGGAAAATCCGTGTCGACGTAAACGTCGGCGATCAGGAACCGGTCCTCGAAAACTTTCCCGCGGAACTCGAGCCCCATCAGCCGGCGCGCCGTGCTGCGCGCGCCGTCAGCCGCGATCACCCAGTCGGCGGTGCAGCGATAACGGCCGTCCGGCGTCTCGACTTCAAGTCCGACGTGATCGTCGTGGCGCGTCAGCCCGGCCAGCCGGTTGTTCCAGCGCAGCTCGACACTCGGCACGGTCTGCGCCCGCTCGACTAGATATTGCTCGACCCAGTATTGCTGCAGGTTGATGAAGGCGGGAAAGCGGTGGCCGCCGTCGGGCTGCAGGTCGAACTCATAGACCATGCGGTCGCGAAAGAAGACCTTGCCCTTCTGCCAGGTGATGCCCTTCGCAAGCATCGGTGCAGCGCAGCCCAGCCGGTCCCAGATTTCCAACGTGCGCTTGGCCTGGCAGATCGACCGGCTGCCGAGGCTCACCGTGTTGTCCTCGTCGATGACGACGACCGGAATGCCCTTGAGGCCGAGATCGATCGCCGCAGTCAGTCCGACGAGCCCGGCGCCGACAATGACCACCTTGTGGCGCGGCGCTGCCGACGCGTCCTGATCGGCGCAGCGATGGTAGGGATAGACGGGATAGGTGTAGCCCGGCACTGAGCGGCCGCTATGTCTTCGGTCGCAGGTCGACGACCCGCTTGGCCTTGCCCATCGAGCGCGTGATACCGCCGAGCGGCACCGGGCGCACCGTCGCCGTGATGCCGATCATCGCCTTGATCTGCTGCGCGAGCCGCTGCGCGCAGTCGCTTTCGACCTCGGTCTTGCCGCCGTACTCCGGCTTGCATTCGACGACCACCTCGATTGCGTCGAGCCGGCCATCGCGTCTCACTTCGATTACATAGTGCGGCGACAGTCGCGGATCCTTGAGGATCAGCTCCTCGATCTGCGTCGGGAAGACGTTGACGCCGCGGATGATCAGCATGTCGTCAGTCCGGCCGGTGATGCGCGCCATGCGCCGCATCGTGCGCGCAGTGCCGGGGAGCAGCGCCGTCAGGTCGCGCGTGCGATAGCGGATGACCGGTAGCGCCTCCTTCGTCAGCGACGTGAAGACGAGCTCGCCCCTCGTGCCGTCCGGCTGCGGCGTGCCGGTCGCAGGATCGACAATTTCCGGATAGAAATGGTCCTCCCAGACGGTCGGGCCGTCTTTCGTCTCGATGCATTCGTTCGCGACACCGGGTCCCATCACCTCGGACAGGCCGTAGATGTCGATCGCATCCATCGCCATGCGCTCCTCAATCTCCTTGCGCATCGCGTCGGTCCACGGCTCGGCGCCGTGGATGCCGATCAGCAGGGACGAACGGCGCGCATGGAGCCCTTGGCGCTCGAACTCGTCGGCGATGGCGAGCATATAGCTCGGCGTCACCATGATGACCTGCGGCTTGAAATCCTGGATGAGCTGCACCTGCCGTTCGGTCTGTCCGCCCGACATCGGGATCACGGTGCAGCCGAGCCGTTCGGCCGCGTAATGCGCGCCGAGCCCGCCGGTGAACAGGCCGTAGCCGTAGGCGACATGCACCATGTCGCCGGGCCGCGCACCCGCAGCGCGCATCGAGCGCGCGCCGACATCGGCCCAGTGCTTAAGGTCGGTCAGGGTGTAACCGACGACGGTCGGCTTGCCGGTGGTGCCGGACGAAGCGTGGATGCGCAGCACCTTATCACGTGGCACGGCGAACATGCCGAACGGGTAAGTGGCGCGCAGATCCTCCTTGGTCGTGAACGGGAACTTGGCGAGATCCTCGAGCCGGCGGAAATCGTCCGGGTGCACGCCGGCCGCGTCGAACTTCTTCCGATAGTGCGGCACGTTCGCGTAGGCATGTCGCAAGGTCCATTTGAGGCGCTTGGTCTGCAGCGCTGCGATCTCGTCGCGGCTGGCGATCTCGATCGGGTCGAGCTGGCCGCGATCGGCTCCGCCGCGCAGGGTCTTGCCGAACAGGCTCTTCGCTTGACGGCTCATCAGCTTGAAACGAGGACTCGGACGGATACGGCCTTTTGCGGCGACGGGCTTCTTGTTGGCCTTGGCGGGCATTGCTCCTCCCTGATCGATTCAGTCCTTTTTGATGGTCTTCGGTGCCGTGAAGGTCCTCTCGCCGCCTGGACCAAGCACAGGCGACGGCGGAGGCGGCTCGAAATACAAGGCGCAGATCATCACCATGTTGACCGATTGCCCGTCCTCCGACAGCGGCAGCCGCAACGTCTCGAAGCGGCGCGGCGCGCCGTCGAGCACGCGCTCGCCCAGCGACACGCTGGGTTCGCCGGTCTCCACAATCTTGCGGTACGCCGCGGTTATTTCGCCGCGGTATCCGACATCCGGAATGTCATCAACCGTCTTGCCTGTGAGATCCTGTCCGAGACGCTGGGAGAACAGCGTGCCGAACAGCCGGAAGGTGAAGCGCGGCGGCGACGTTGGCGAAACGTCGATGAGCGAGAGATTGCCAAGCGCGAACTTCAGCTCGAGCGGATTGATGTCTGCGCGGGATGGCCAGCGCCGTCCGCGTCGCCGTTCGTTCCAGTAGTCGTAGAGCGTCCGCAGGTCTGGATGCTCGATGCTGTCGCGAAAGTCAGTCATCTCCGCTCATGCGGCGCAGGCCAGGCTATTCGTGCGGTCGTGGCATTCGACGTGCGGGCCAATAATGTGGGCAGTCAGCGTCGCAGGAAAGGCCAAAATGGCCGGTCTGCTATGCGGTCTCGGTTCGCCCGCCCGCGCTCTCGAAGAAGTCGGCGTGCTCCTGGGCGATGCGCTCGATGGACTGGAAGACGTTGCGGAGGTGGTGGCGCATGGCCGCCTCGGCCCCTTTTGGATCGCGACGGGCGACGCAATCGATGATCGCCTCGTGTTCGCGGACGTTGCGCTCGATCCAGGGGACGTTCTGCAGCGACAGGTGGCGGACGCGATCGAGCTGGCCCTTTGCATCACGCACGACGCGCCACACCGCCTTACGGCCGCTGATCGTGACCAGCAGATGGTGCATCTCGTCGTCGAAGGCGACAAAATCGGCCTCGCGGCCGGCCACACAGCAGCGTCGCTGGCGCTCGATCAGGTCGCACAGCGCCTCGGCCTGCTCGGCCGTGCAGGATTCGGCAGCAAGGGCAACGGTGCGGCATTCCAGCGTCTCGCGCAGGAACTGGCTGTCCTCTACTTCCGCTAGGTCGATCGGCGACACTACCGTTCCGCTCTGCGGATAGACGCGGATCAGCGCCTCCTGCCGCAGCCGGATGAAGGCTTCGCGGACCGGCGTTCGACTGACGCCCAACGACCGCGCGACCTCGTTCTCGGAGAGGCGCTGCCCCGGCACCCATTCGCCTCGCACGATCTTCTCGCGCAGATGCTGGAACACGTCGGTCGCGGTCGATGGCGCCGCCGAACGGACGAAGTGCTTGTCGAAAGCCGGGCCCGGTCTTGAAGCCATACATGTATTCTAGTATACAAGTTGCTACAGCGCTACCGGGGAGAGCACGCACGACACTCGGAGCGCACCGAATCGGGAGGAACGTCGATGAAGGGATGGTTCGCTCGGATCCTGCTGTCCTGCCTCGTTGCCGGGTTCGCGGCCGGCGCGCAGGCGCAGCAATTCACGCTCAACATCAACACCGCGCTGACGACGGACGACCCGATGTATCTGGGCCTCGAACGGCTGCGCGACGCGCTCGCCGCAAAGAGCGGCGGCAGGCTGCAGGCGAAGATCTTCCCCGGCTCGCAGCTCGGCCCCGACGAGGACGTGCTGGAGCAGGCGCGCGCGGGTGCTGCGGTTGCTGTGCTGGTTGATGGCGGCCGGCTCGCGCCCTTCGTGAAGGAGTTCGGCATTCTCGGCGCGCCGTACGTCGCCGACGGCTTCCCCGAGCTGCGCAAGCTGACCACCACGCCCGTCTTCGCTGACTGGGTCGAGAAGCTGCGCAAGGCTTCGAATCATCAGGTGCTGTCCTTCAACTGGTTCCAAGGGCAGCGCCATGTGCTCGCCGCGAAGGGCGTCAAGGAGCCGGCCGACCTCAAGGGCATCCGCATGCGCACGCCGGGCGCCCCGGTGTGGCTGGAGACGGTGCGCGCGATGGGCGCTACGCCGACGCCGATGCCATGGGCTGACGTCTACTCGGCTCTGCAGCTCAAGGCGATCGATGGCGCGGAGGCGCAGCACCCGGCGACCTACGGCTCGCGCCTGTACGAGGTGGTCAAGCACATCACCAAGACCGGTCACATCAACCTGATCACCGGTCTCGTCACCTCGCGGATCTGGTTCGACAAGCTGCCGGCCGACTTGCAGAAGCTGCTGAAGGACGAAGCCTTTGCCGCTGGCGATTGGGCGTCAGAGGAGACGATCAAGTCGCTGACCAAGTACGAGGGGCTGATGAAGGAAAAGGGCGTCGAGATCCACGAGATCGACGTGACGCCGTTCAAGCAGGCGACGCTCGCGGTCTACGACAAGCTCGGCTACGGCGAGCTCCGCAAGCAGGTCAGCGCCGCGATCGGCAAGAACTGAACAACGGACTCGCCGCGCCGTCCAGGCGGCGCGGCGGGTGCTGCACGAGTTGATGCGATGACGATGCGATTGCGCGCAGCCTGGAAATCGATCGAAGAGAACGCCGCGCAGGGCTTCCTCGCCGGCACCTGCCTCATGGTGTTCGTGGCAGCCGCTTCCCGCACGCTCGGCGAGCCGGTGACCTGGGCGATCGACATCGCCCAGTTCATGTTCATCTGGTGCTGCATGCTGGGCGCGAACCAGGCGATGCGGCGGAGCGAGCACATCGTCATCGACATCCTGATCGCGCGGTTTCCGCCCGGCCTGCGCAGGATGCTGGACGTGGCATGGTCGCTCCTCATGCTCGGCTTTCTCGCGATCATCGTCGTTGTCGGTACGCAGCTCACCCTGCTGAATCTCGAACGCACGATCGGCGACACGGATATCTCCTATGGCTGGGTGACCGGAGCGGTACCGTTCGGGGGCGTGCTGCTCTTCGTCACGACCTTGGTCCAGTTCATTGATCGGATCCGACGAGGCTCGCTCGGCGGCTTCGCGCATGGCGGGGGCGAGCTGGTATGACGACGCTCATCATCGCCGCGATCTGCTTCACACTCATGTTCCTCGGCATGCCGGTGGCCTTCAGCATCGGCGTCGCCAGCCTCGGCTTCTTCATGTTCTCGGATTTCGTGCCGCTGTCGATCAGCGTGCAGAAGATCGCCGCGGCTACACAATCATTCCCGTTGCTCGCGGTGCCGCTGTTCATCGTCGCCGGCAACCTCATGAACGCAACCGGCATCACGGCTCGGCTGGTGGCACTCGCCAACGCTCTCACCGGATGGCTTGCGGGCGGCCTCGCGCAGGTCAGCATAGTGCTCAGCGCGCTGATGGGCGGCGTATCGGGCTCGGCCGTTGCCGACGCGGCGATGCAGGCGCGCATCCTGGGGCCAGCCATGATCAAGCAGGGCTATGCCAAGGGCTATGCCTGCGCGGTGATCTCGGTCGGCTCCCTGATTACGGCGACGATCCCGCCCAGCCTCGGGCTGATCCTATACGGGTTCCTTGGCAATGTGTCGATCGGCAAGCTGTTCGTCGGCGGCATCGTTCCCGGCCTGCTGATGACGCTGATCCTGATGGCGATTGCCTTCACGATCGCGAAGCGGCGGGGCTACGTGGCCGGCATGGATCAGCGGCCGACGGGGCGCGAGGTGCTACGGCAGCTCAATGCTTCCAAATACGCGCTTCTCTTCCCGATCCTGCTGATCGTCGGCATCCGCTACGGTATTTTCACGCCATCGGAGGCCGGTGCGTTCGCTGTCGCCTACGCGATCTTCATCGGCGTCTTCGCCTATCGCGAGTTGACGCTCGAGGCGTTCCGGAAGGCTCTGCACCAGAGCGTGTCGGACATCGGCGTGATCATGCTGATCATCATGTTCTCGTCGATGATCGGCTACGTCATCGCGCTCGACCAGGTGCCGCAGGGGGCGGCCCGCTTCATCCTGTCGCTGACCTCGAACCGCGAGCTGCTGATGGGGTGCATGGTGCTGCTGCTGTT
The DNA here is from genome assembly GCA_036260035.1 of Alphaproteobacteria bacterium. Lineage (GTDB taxonomy): Bacteria > Pseudomonadota > Alphaproteobacteria > CACIAM-22H2 > CACIAM-22H2 > DATAAP01. The sequence goes on from DATAAP010000633.1 coordinate 8,834, forward strand.
CGTGCTTGGCATGTTTCTCGAGGCGACGGTCGTCACCCTGCTTCTGACGCCGATCCTGGTGCCGGTGGTCACGCGGCTCGGCATCGACCCGGTGCATTTCGGGCTGGTCATGATGACGACGGTGACGTTCGGCTGCATGACGCCGCCGGTCGGTACCGCGATGTACGCGGTGTGCGGCCTGCTGCGCTGCCGGATGGACGACTACACGCGCGAGGCGATTCCACTCTTCGGAGTCGTCATCGCACTCATCATCTTGATGATCGTCTGGCCGGACCTCGTGCTCGTCCTGCCGAACCTGCTGATGTAGAGCGGCCTACACCCGCTCCAGCACCAGCGCGATGCCCTGGCCGACGCCGATGCACATGGTGCACAGCGCATAGCGTTTGCCGGTCTTTTGCAGTTCGTAGGTCGCGGTCGTCGCCAACCGGGCGCCGCTCATGCCGAGCGGATGGCCGAGCGCGATAGCACCGCCGTTCGGATTCAC
>DATAAP010000634.1:0-3568 GCA_036260035.1 Alphaproteobacteria bacterium
GTTCCGACTCGCGGCCGCGCTGCGCGAGCCGGCGCGCGAGCACATCGGGCGCGCAGGTCACTAGGACGGGCGCAATGTCCGCCGCCGTGGCGAGCACACGCTCGAAATGCGCGCGCGAGCCGCTCACCACCACGACCAAGCCGGCCTTCCGCCACAACTCGATCTCGCGGCCGATGCCGTAGAACAGGCCGTGGGCTTCCCAGTGCATGGCAAACGCGCCGCCCGCCTTGCGCACGTGGAATTCCGGAACGGATAGCGCAATGTGGTTCTCGTCCCCCGCGATCGGGGGGCGGGTGATATAGCGGTGCGCGAAGGCGACCGGCGCGTCGTCCAGCCGCTCGCGCGCGTAGCGGAGCAGCGTGTCCTTACCGGCACCCGAAGGGCCCATCACGTAGAAGATCGGTACGGCCGGCATGCCTTCCCCAGACCGGCGCCTTGACTTCGGCCGGTGCTCCCAGTACGTGACGCCGGCTCTACCATCAACGGGCTCGAGTGCCAATGGCGCGTGCGTTCACCTTTCCCGGTCAGGGCTCCCAAGCCGTCGGCATGGGCCGCGACCTTTCGGCCGCGTTCGCCGTGGCGCGCGAAGTGTTCGAGGAGGTCGACGACGCCCTCAAGCAGAAGCTCTCGAAACTGATGTTCGAGGGGCCTGAATCGGAGCTCACATTGACCGCGAACGCGCAGCCGGCGCTGATGGCCGTCAGTATCGCCGCACTGCGCGTGCTCGAGCGTGAAGCGAAGATCGAGCTGCCCAAGGTCGCGGCCTATGTAGCCGGCCATTCACTGGGCGAATATTCGGCGCTTGCGGCGGCGGGCGCGCTCAGCCTGTCCGACGCGGCGCGGCTGCTGCGCAAGCGCGGCGAGGCGATGCAAAAAGCGGTACCGGTCGGCGAGGGCGCGATGGCAGCGCTGCTCGGCCTCGATGCCGATAAAGCCGCCGAGGTCGCGCGCGAAGCGGCGCAGGACGAGGTCTGCGATGTCGCCAATGACAATGCACCGGGTCAGGTTGTCGTCAGCGGCGCCAAGGCCGCGGTGGAGCGCGCCGTGGAGATTGCAAAGGCAAAAGGCGGCAGGCGCGCGATCCTGCTGCCGGTGAGCGCACCCTTCCATTGCGCGCTGATGAAACCCGCCGCCGACGTCATGGAGGAAGCGCTGGCGGCCGTGACGATCGCGCCGCCGCGCGTGCCGCTGGTCGCCAACGTCACCGCACAGGCCGTCAGCGATCCCGAGACGGTCCGTAAGCTGCTGGTGCAGCAGGTGACGGGACTCGTGCGCTGGCGCGAATCGGTGCTCTTTCTGAAACAGAAGGAAGTTGCGACGCTGGTCGAACTCGGTGCGGGTAAAGTCTTGACCGGACTCGTGCGCCGCATCGATCCTGAGCTGGCCGGCGTGTCGATTCAAGGCCCGGCGGACATCGAAGCCTTCATCAAGACGCTCTGACACGCCGCGCGCGGCAAGCGAAACGATGCTGTAGGAAACACCATGTTCGATCTGAACGGAAAGCACGCGCTTGTGACGGGCGCCTCCGGTGGCATCGGGGGTGCTATCGCGCGCGCGTTGCACGGGGCAGGTGCCAAGGTCGTGCTGGCGGGCCGGCGCGCTGAGCCGCTTGAGGCGCTTAAGTCCGAGCTCCGCGACCGCGCCGCGGTCGTGACAGGCGATCTGGGCGAGCTGGACAAGGTCGATGCGCTGTTCAAGGACGCCGAGGCCGCCTACGGCCAGATCGACATCCTCGTCAACAATGCCGGCTTCACGCGCGACGGCCTGGCCATGCGCATGAAGGACGAGGATTGGCAGAAGGTTCTCGACGTCGATCTGACCGCGGGCTTCCGCCTCATCCGCGCCGCACTGCGCGGCATGATGAAGCGTCGCTGGGGGCGGATCATCGGCATCACCTCCATCGTCGGGGTGACCGGCAATCCCGGCCAAGCTAACTACGCCGCAGCCAAGGCTGGTATGATCGGCATGTCGAAGTCGCTGGCACAGGAGGTCGCGTCGCGCAACATCACCGTGAATTGCGTGGCGCCGGGGTTCATCGCAACTGCCATGACCGACGTCCTGCCGCCGGAGCAGACGGAGCGACTCAAGGCTGCCATTCCGGCCGGGCGCATGGGCGCCCCTGCCGATATCGCTGCCGCCACCCTATATCTGGCGAGCGATGAAGCCGCCTACGTGACCGGCCAGACCTTGCACGTCAATGGCGGAATGGCAATGATATGATTGTTTTTACTGCCTTATCCGATTCCCCCCAGGGCCGTTCGGGATACTGGTCAAGGCAGGGGCTTTGTGTTACCAAACCGCGCCTTGCGCTGCCTGGGCAGAGTTTCTAGCCGCCTGGCGCAGGGCTTCGACATAACAATTCCCATAGCTGATAACGCGAAAGGTAAGAGCGATGACCGACGTCGCAGACCGGGTGAAAAAAATCGTCGTCGAACATCTTGGGGTCGATGAGGGCAAGGTTACGGAGAACGCGAGCTTCGTCGACGATCTGGGCGCCGACAGCCTCGATACGGTCGAGCTCGTAATGGCCTTCGAGGAAGAATTCGGCTGCGAGATCCCCGATGATGCCGCCGAGAAAATCACCACCGTGAAGGATGCGATCAATTACATCGAGCAGCACAAGTAAGCCGCGCCGCGCCGCCGGCAACGCCGCCTTCGCAGACCGGGACGGAGGACTTTGATGAGACGCGTTGTAGTCACCGGGCTGGGCATGGTCACGCCGCTGGGATGCGGCGTCGAGCCGAGTTGGAAGCGGCTCCTCGCCGGCGAGTCCGGCATTCGCGGCATCCAATCCTTCGACGTGTCCGATCTGCCGTCCAAGATCGGCGGCCTGGTGCCGCGCGGCGAGACCTCGTCCGGCTCGTTCAACGCCGACGACTGGGTCCCGCCGAAGGACCAGCGCAAGATGGACGAGTTCATCATCTTCGGCATGGCGGCGGCGATCCAGGCCGTCGAGGATTCCGGTTGGAAGCCGGAGGCTGACGAGGACCGCGAGCGCACCGGCGTGATGATCGGCTCGGGCATCGGCGGCCTCACGACGATCGCCGACGGGGCGATCACGCTGAAGGAGAAGGGGCCGCGGCGCATGAGCCCGTTCTTCATCCCCTCGGCGCTGATCAACCTCGTTTCCGGGCACGTCTCGATCAAGTACGGCTTCAAGGGCCCGAACCATTCCGTGGTCACGGCATGCTCGACCGGCGCGCACGCGATCGGCGACGCGGCGAGGCTGATCCAGCTCGACGATGCCGACGTCATGGTCGCAGGCGGCGCCGAGGCGGCGATCTGCCGGCTCGGCATCGCTGGCTTTGCGGCAGCGCGCGCGCTGTCGACCGGCTTCAACGATGACCCGCCGCGCGCATCCCGGCCGTGGGACAAGGACCGCGACGGCTTCGTGATGGGCGAGGGCGCCGGCATCCTTGTGCTCGAGGAATACGAGCACGCCAAGAAACGCGGCGCGAAAATCTATGCCGAGGTCGTCGGCTACGGCCTGTCGGGCGACGCCTATCACATCACCGCACCGTCGGAGAACGGCGACGGCGCTTATCGCGCAATGCGCGCAGCACTCAGC
>DATAAP010000635.1:0-2029 GCA_036260035.1 Alphaproteobacteria bacterium
CGGCACCGTGCGCCCTTCGAGGCGCAGCGCGGTTTCCGTGTCGACGGGCCCCTTGGTCGCGGTGATCAGCGCGTAGGCCTGCGGCTGGCGGTGGACCGCGAAATTGAACGTCGTGGCCTTGTACGACCGGCCCATGTCGAGATCGCAGCGCGCGACGGCGAGCTCGTCGCCTTCGGTGCTGCACATCGCGACCGTCTCGCCCGTGGGTGCGATGATCTGCGAGCTGCCGACCATCGGCACGCCCTCCTCCGCACCCGTTTTCGCAACTCCGACGACCCACGTGGCGTTCTGGTAGGCGCCGGCCTGCATGACAAGCTGGTTGTGGAACCAGCCGAGGCGGTCGTGGTCGGGCGCATGCGGATGGTGCACCGGCGTGTTGTAGCCGATCAGCACCATCTCGACGCCCTGCAGGCCGAGGCAGCGATACGCCTCGGGCCAGCGTCGGTCGTTGCAGATCAGCATGCCGATCTTGCCGCCGAACGCGTCGAACACGCGGAAGCCGAGATTGCCGACGTCGAAATAGCGCTTCTCGAGATGCTGGAACGGCCGCCAGCTCTCGTCCTCGGCATGGCCGGGCAGATGGATCTTGCGGTACTTGCCAACGATGCGGCCCGCCTTGTCGACGAGGATCGCCGTGTTGAAATGACGCGTCTGCCCGTCCTCGACGGTCAGCTCGGCATAGCCGAGCGCGAAGCCGATCTGCAGCTTCGCCGCCGCGTCGAAGAGCGGCTGCGTCTCCGGGCCCGGCATCTGCCGCTCGAACCAGGCATCGATCCAGGCCTGGTCCTTCGAGAACCAGCGCGGGAAGAACGTCGTCAGCGCCAGCTCCGGGAACACCACGAGATCGCACCCCGCCTTCTTCGCGTTGTGCAGATGCGCGAGCAGACGCTCGACGACCTGCTTGCGGCTCTCGTCCTTGGCGATCGGCCCGAGTTGTGCGGCACCGACGGTCACGATGCGGGGCATGGTTCACTCCGACAGAGGCGATGACAGGAGCCTGCCAAGCCGGCGATGAACCTGCAAGCGGTCATCGCGCACGGACCGCATGCGCGCTCCGGCCGACGATCTTCTCGTACAGCGCCGGATCGGTGTCGCCCTCGCTGCCGAACAGCAGCACGCGCGAGGATGCGTCCAGACCGAGCGCCCGCGCGAGAGCCGGCCGCGCGGCGGCGCCGAGCAGACCCGCCAGACCCGCAACCGCGGATTCACCTGCGACGACGGGCGGATCGCCATCCACGCCGTCGGCCAGCAGCCGCATGCACGTCGCGGCCGCCTCCTCTGCGACGGTGAGGAAGTCGGACGCGCCCTCCTCCAGGATCTCCCAGGCGAGAATCGACGTCTCGCCGCAGGCAAGCCCCGCCATCATCGTGTCGAGCGCGCCGTGGATGCTCGCCGCGCGTCCCTGCGCCGCGGACTCGAACAGGCATGCGGCGCGCTCGGGTTCGACCACCACGACGCGCGGCCGCTTCTCTCGCAGCGTCTCCCACAGGTGGCCGCACACTGCGGCGGCGAGCCCGCCGACGCCGGCCTGGATGAAGACATGCGTCGGCGCAGCGCCCGGCCACTGCGCCAGCGCCTCGTCCATCATTACCGTATAGCCCTGCATCACGTCGCGCGGGATCTCGGTGTAGCCGGGATAGGACGTGTCCGAGACGACGATCCAGCCATTCGCGTCGGCATCGCGCGCGGCCTGCCGCACCGCGTCGTCGTATGTGCCAGGCACGCGCCGCACCTGGGCGCCGTAGCGCGCAATCGCATCGGCGCGGCCCTGGCTCACCTTTTCATGGATGTAGATCACACAGCGGCAGCCGAAGAGCTGCGCCCCCCAAGCGACCGAGCGGCCGTGATTGCCGTCGGTGGCGCATGTCACGGTAACCGCCGCCGTGCTAGCACGATGTTGGCCCGAGCGCAGTTCGGTCGAGGAGATGCCGCCGAGCCGCGCCTGCAGCTGCCGCAGCACGGCATAGGCACCCCCCAACGCCTTGAAGCTGCCGAGGCCGAACCGTCCGCTCTCGTCCTTGTAGCCTAG
>DATAAP010000636.1:0-2790 GCA_036260035.1 Alphaproteobacteria bacterium
CGATGCGGCCCTGCTGACCTGCGGCGAGATGGCGCGTGCGGATGCGCGGGCCGTCGCGCGCGGCATCGCTTCGGAGCGGCTGATGGAAGCGGCCGGCGGCGCGGTTGCCGAGGCCGTGCACGCGCGCTTCGAAAAGCAGCCGGTCGCGGTGCTGTGCGGACCCGGCAACAACGGTGGTGATGGATTCGTCGCGGCCCGCCTGCTGGCGGAGGCGGACTGGCCGGTTGAGCTGTTCCTGCTCGGCCGCGTCGAAGACCTCGAAGGCGAAGCGAAGCTCAATGCCGCGCGCTGGCGCGGTGCGGTGAAACCGCTCGAACCTACGGCGGCCGAGAAGGCCAGCCTCGTCATCGATGCCCTGTTCGGCGCCGGGCTGACGCGACCGATCGAGGGCACAGCCGCCGAGGTTATCGCCCGGATTAATGCCCGCAGTATTCCGTGCGTCGGCGTCGACGTGCCGAGCGGTGTGCACGGCGACACCGGCGCGGTGATGGGTGCGGCGCCGCGTTGCCAACTGACGGTGACTTTCTTCCGGCTCAAGCCCGGCCATCTGCTGTTGCCCGGCCGCGCGCTGTGCGGCGAAACGATCCTCGCTGATATCGGCATTCCGGCCGATGTGCTGACGGAGATCGGGCCGACCTGCCACATCAACGGGCCGGCGCTCTGGCGCGACGCATTCCCGTGGCCGCGCCTCGACGGGCATAAGTATGACCGCGGTCACGCCATCGTCATCGGCGGGGCCGCGATCACCGGTGCCGCGCGGCTCGCAGCCCGTGCTGCCCTGCGCACCGGAGCAGGTCTCGTCACGGTCGCGAGCGAGCCAGTGGCGCTGCCGATCTATGCCGCCGACCGCGCCAGTTTTCTCACGGCGGCGATCGGCGAGCCGAGCGCCTTCGACGCCTTGCTCGGCGACGCGCGCAAGAATGCGATCCTGCTCGGCCCCGGCAACGGCGCTGATCTCAAGACGCAGGCCCGCGTGCGCGCGGCATTCGCCGCGCGCAAACGCTGCGTGCTCGACGCCGACGCCATCACCGCGTTCGCCGACGAGCCCGATGCGCTGTTCCGGGCGATCCACTCGCCTTGCGTACTGACGCCGCATGAAGGGGAGTTCCGCCGCATTTTCAGCGTGAGCGGCGACAAGCTGTCACGCGCCCGCGAGGCCGCGCGCGTGAGCGGCGCCGTCGTCCTGCTCAAGGGGGCGGATACCGTCATCGCCGCGCCCGACGGCCGCGCTGTGATCAACGCCAACGCGCCACCGACGCTTGCAACCGCCGGGGCAGGGGACGTGCTCGGGGGAATCATCCTAGGATTGCTGGCCCAGGGTATGGAACCGTTCGCGGCAGCGTGTGCGGCCGCTTGGCTGCACGGCGCCGCCGCGCACGCTTACGGCCCGGGACTAATCGCCGAGGACCTGCCTGAGATGCTGCCTAACGCCCTGCGTGTATTGCGGGAATCTGACAAAAAATAAACCGCCGCGCGGCTTGCAAGCGCGGGCGGCCGCACGTCACAATCCCCGGCATGGCTCAGCCCCGACCGGCCACCAGCCTGCTAGACCGCACCTGGCGCAACATCCGCAGCGCCTGGCGCGATATCGCCGCCTCCGCACGCAGCGTCGTCCCTCAGAGCCCCGTGTCGCCGGATCTGCCGGATGACGACCTGCAGCAGATGCGCGAACAGATGCGCGACTGTCTCGCTGCCAAAGGCGGCGAGGTCAGCGCTCGCGCGCGGGCGGCACAGCTCGGCCGCACCTATCTTGGGCTCAACACCGAAGGGCGCCGTCGCTTTCTTTCCGTGCTCGCGACGGAGTTCGATGTCGATCATGAGATGGTCGTTAAAGCGGCAGAGACGTTGCGCGCCGATCCCGACCCGGCCGCCCGGCGCAGCGCGGCACGCGCGCTGCGACGCGCGTTGGAGCCGCCGCGCCTGCGACTGCTGACGCAGTTCAACGCATTGCCCGAGGGCACCAAGTTCCTGGTCGATCTGCGCGCCAATGTGATCAAGCTTGCCAAAGGCGATCCCGCGCTGCTGTCGCTCGAGGAGGACATCAAGAGCCTGCTGACGGCGTGGTTCGATATCGGGTTCCTTGAGCTCCAGCGCATCACCTGGGATTCGCCGGCGTCGCTGCTGGAGAAGCTGAGTCTCTACGAGGCCGTGCACGCCGTGCGGAGCTGGAACGATCTCAAGAACCGGCTCGACTCCGACCGCCGCTGCTTCGCCTTTTTCCATCCGCGCATGCAAGGCGAGCCGCTGATCTTCGTCGAGGTAGCTTTGGTCAATGGGCTGGCGAGCAACATCCACGATCTGCTCGACGAGGCGGCGCCGCTTGGCGATCCGCGCGCCGCGGACACGGCGATCTTCTATTCGATCTCCAACGCGCAGAGGGGCCTCGCCGGCATCAGCTTCGGCGGCTTCCTCATCAAGCGCGTCGTCGACCAGCTCTCGGCGGAGTTCCCGCGCGTGAAGACCTTCGCGACTCTCTCGCCGATCCCGGGCTTCCGCGCTTGGCTCGACGAGCAGTTCGCCAGGGGCATCCCCGGCGTGCTCACCGCGGCCGAGCGCAAGGCGCTGGGCTCCGCCGTGCAAGGCATCGCCAGCAAGGGCAAGATCAAAGAGCTCCTCGGCACCGACTGGCACAAGGACAAGGCGATCGCGGCGGCGCTCCAAGGCCCGCTGATGCGGCTCTGCGCGCAGTATCTGGTCGAGGCGAAGCGCGACAACGGCGCAGCACTCGACCCAGTCGCGCATTTCCACTTGAGCAATGGCGCGCGGATCGAGCGGCTCAATTGGCTCGGC
>DATAAP010000637.1:0-4886 GCA_036260035.1 Alphaproteobacteria bacterium
GCATTCACCGCGAGTGCAAGGAGCTCGGCATCTCGACCGTCGCGGTTCATTCGACCGCGGATGCCGACGCGATGCATGTCCGGCTCGCCGACGAGAGCGTGTGCATCGGCCCGCCGCCGGCGCGCGAAAGCTATCTCAACATGCCGGCGATCCTGTCGGCGGCGACGATCACCGGCGCCAACGCGATCCATCCCGGCTATGGCTTTCTGTCGGAGAACGCCGACTTCGCGGCGATGGTCGAGGAGCATGGCTTCACCTTCATCGGCCCTTCGCCAGACCACATCCGCATGATGGGCGACAAAATCGCTGCCAAGGCAGCCGTGAAGTCGCTCGGCATCCCCTGCGTGCCCGGTTCCGACGGCCCAGTCCCCGATGTCGAGACCGCCCTTAAGCTCGCCAAGGAAATCGGCTATCCGATCCTGACGAAGGCGGCGGCGGGCGGCGGCGGCAAGGGCATGAAGGTCGCCAATTCCGCCGCCGAGCTGAGCGAGGCTTTCAAGCTGGCGCGCAGCGAGGCGCAGGCGAATTTCGGCAACGACACCGTTTACATGGAGAAGTACCTCGGTAGGCCACGGCATATCGAGATCCAAGTGCTGGCAGACGCGCACGGCAACGTGGTGCACCTTGGCGAGCGCGATTGCTCGCTGCAGCGCCGCCACCAGAAGCTGGTGGAGGAAAGCCCCTCGCCCGCCCTCAACGATGACCAGCGCCGCGACATCGGCAAGCGCGTTTGCGATGGGCTGGCCAAGCTCGGCTACCGCAACGCCGGGACACTGGAGTTCCTGTACGAGGACGGCCGGTTCTACTTCATCGAGATGAACACGCGCCTGCAGGTGGAGCACCCGGTGACCGAGATGGTCTGCGGCATCGACCTCGTGCGCGAGCAGATCCGCATCGCCGCCGGGGCGCCGCTCGCCTTTAAACAGGACCACGTCAAGTTCCAGGGCCATGCCATCGAGTGCCGCATCACCGCCGAGGACCCGGAGACCTTCCGCCCCTCGCCCGGCCGGATCGCCGAATACCACGCCCCTGGCGGCCTCGGCGTGCGCATCGACTCGGCGCTTTACTCGGGCTACCGCGTGCCGCCCTATTACGACAGCATGGTGGCCAAGCTGATCGTCCATGGCACCAGCCGGAACGAGGCGCTGATGCGGCTGCGCCGCGCGCTGGAGGAGTACGTGATCGGCGGCATCCAGACCACCCTGCCGCTCCACCGCCGGATCGTCGAGGCGACCGATTTCGTAAACGGCGACTACGACATCCACTGGCTCGAGCGCTTCGTCGGCCTGAAAGGCTGAGCGGCTTACCTCCGCCCGCCCACTGCATTTTCGCCCTGCGGCTGCGCTAATATTGCGGCCGGATGACCGAGCTGACCCCAGACCTGCTGCTGCGCGCCTATACGATCGGCCTGTTCCCGATGGCCGAGACGGCCGAGGACCCGGAGTTGTTCTGGGTCGATCCGGAGCGCCGCGGCGTCATCCCGCTCGACACCTTCCACGTGCCGCGCAGCCTCCGCAAGACAGTCCGGCGGGGTCGCTTCGAGATCACGGTCGACCGCGACTTCTTCGGCGTGCTCGATGGCTGCGCCGAAATCACCGAGAAGCGCCGCGCCACGTGGATCAACAGCGAGATCGTACGGCTCTACGGCGACCTACACCGTCGCGGCTTCGCGCACAGCGTCGAATGCTGGCGCGAGGGGCGGCTCGTTGGCGGGCTCTACGGCGTAGCGCTGGGCGGCGCCTACTTCGGCGAGAGCATGTTCAGCCGCGAGACCGACGCCAGCAAGGTGGCGCTGGTCCATCTTGTGGTGCGGCTGCTGCGCGGCGGCTTCACCTTGCTCGACACGCAGTTCGTGACGCCGCATCTCGCTAAGTTTGGCGCCGTTGAGATCTCCCGCGCCGCCTATCGCCGCCAGCTCGCGCGCGCCTTGGATATCCAGGCGCGTTTCCCGCGCGAACTCGACCCCGAGGGCGAAGCGATCATGGGCGCGCTGCTGACCAGCCCGCGCGACTAGCCCCCGCGGCTCACGCCGGCCAGTGCGCTTCGCGCCGGGCGAGCCAGGCCCACGCGGCATGCAGGCCAATGCGGGGCGCCTGACGCGCCAGTCCTATGACATCGAGATGCTCGGCGATGTAGCGGCGTGCCTCGGGGCGTTGCAGCGCTGTGGCAGGACCGACCGCGCCAACGAGGTCGCCGAAGCAGCTCGCAAACCATTTGTCCATCGAACGGCCGATATGGCCGTAGCGGTGCCGCAGATGGTAGGCGGTGTTTATGTAGCGAATGGCGGTCTCCGCCCGCGCATCAGCGCGGAACGTCGCGGCGTTGGCGCCGTGGACGCGCTGCAGAGCCAATGGCTCGCCCAGATGTATCCCCGGAAACAGCGCGGCGGCGGCAAGCTTGGGGAACTCGTCGCTGGCCCGCGCGATGTCCTCGGGCATCGGCAGGATCGCATCGAGCGCGCGGCGGCGGAACGACAGGCCGCTGAACGCCGGGCAGCCATACGGCAGCCGCTCGCCGGCAGCGAAATGGGCGCGCAGATCCAGGCGCGCGATTTTGCCGTAGCGGGCGCGGCGTCTCGCCAGCGCCGCGACGTTGGCGCGGTCGGGCAGCGCCGCTAGCGATATCGGCCGCCCATCAGGCCCGATATAGTCGAGTTCGTGATAGACCCAGCCCGCATCCGGGTCGCTCGCGAAAGCCGCCGCCACCTGCGCCACCTTGCCCGGCAGCATGACGTCGTCGGCATCGAGCAGGCAGACGATCTCGCCGTGGCTCGCGCGAAATCCGGCATTCAGCGCGCTCGGCTGGCCGCCATTGGCCTTGAAGAGCGGACGGATCTTGTCGCCGTAACGCTCCAGAACGGCGCGAGAGCCGTCGGTCGAGCCGTCGTCGACGACGACGATCTCCAGCGGCCGGTAATCCTGCGCAAGGGCGCTGTCGAGCGCCGCCGCCAGATAGCGTTCGTAATTGTAGTTGCAGACCAGGATCGTAACCAGCGGGCTCGCCTGCGATGCCCCCGCTTCAGCCGGCGCGTCGGCGGGATCGGAATGCGTCATTTGCGCACTTCGAAGAGGGCGTGGATCGAGTTGACGAGCAGCTCGTCGAAGTCGTTGACCTTCGAACGGAAGCAGCTCGGGTAGGTCGCCACTAAGGCGAGGCCCGTGCTCGTGTAGTTCTCGAAATACCAGCGCGGGACCAGGCGGTCGCGATGGCGCGCCCACAGCGCGCGGAACTGCGCGATGGACCATCCATTGCATTGCTCAAAATTGATCGCGTCCCGGCCGTGGCGCTCGGTGAACGCGTTCAGCTGCTCCGGCCGGAACAGGAACTGGCAATATGGTACGGGCATCGACAAATAGGCGTGCAGGCCGTACGGCGCGTTATACAGCGGACCGAAATCGACAAAGATGAGCCCCCCGTTGCGCGTCACGCGGATGGCTTCCGAGAGGACTGCGGCCGGGTCAGGAAAATGCTCGAACGCATCGAACGAGTAGACCACATCGAACATGTCGTCGGCGAAATCGAGCTTGCTCGCATCCATCTGCCGCAGGACCGCACCCTCGCGCTCTGCCCGCGCATCGAAGCCTGCCGATCGGACGTCAATTCCGTAGGATTTCCATCCGCCGTGCGCAAGGACGGCAGGGACCATGCCGTCCCAGCAAGCGAGCTCGAGGCTCGTCACCGGCCTCGAAGATTTCACGAGCTTTCGTACAAGCTGCGCCTTCTTGCGTCCGCGCTCGGCTGTCTCCTCAGGTCCGTACCCCATGACAGGAGGTGTCGTGAACCGCGCGCTGAGCGCTTCCATCGTATCGTCGTCGAGGTAGTCAGGCGTCCGGCCTGACTGGCGGAAAGCGGCCTCCGCCTCGCGCGCCTGCAGCAGCGTGACATGCCGCTTCAGGCCGTAGAAAACCGGCCGCGGCATCGCTTCCTTGATCAGCTCCTTGACCTGCATCCTGCGGCCCTCTTCTCGCTCGAGCTTGCGGACAGCAAGACACTATCACCGCACGCGGAGGGGCCTCGGCGCACAACCGGGGTAATTCGACGGGCGACCCGTAGCGGATCGAACTCGCCGAAAGCGTCGGCGCTCAGGTGCCGGCCCAGCCGGCTGACGGGTTCAAACCCTGACGTCGTCGCAAGGGCACAACACGGCCGGCCCGCTCGGCGCGATGAAATCGCGCCAGATCGCGTTGTGGTGCTCGATGATCTTCGCGGCGCTCAGATGCGGGCGATCGGCGGTCGTGTGGCCGTCGCTCGGCACGGTCGTGCGATAGCCGCGCGCCAGTGCGGCGCGCACCGTGGTGTCTACGCAATAGTCGGTGGCGCAGCCGGTGATCACGAGGTCCCGCAGGCCGCGCTCGGCGAGCACGCGATCGAGCTCGGTGCCAAGAAAGGAATCGCACGCCGTCTTCCGCACCGTCACATCGGCCGGCAACCTCTCGAGCTCCGGCAGGATCGCCCAACCCGGCTGGTTCGGGTGATGCGGGTCGCCTTCGGGACCGTCGTGCTGGACGAAAATCACCGTGCCGCCGCTGGCGCGGACGCGGCGGGCGAGCGCGTTGAGCCGTGCGACCAAGCCCGGCACGTCGTAGCGTCTTGAGTCGTTTCCGAACGAGCCGACCTGCATGTCGATGACGATCAGGGCGGGCGGCATGGTCAGCGCGCCGGGCGCCGCGGCGGCAAGGCTGCCGGCGGCGAAGCGCCCGCGCCCGATTGCGGCTCGGCGCGGCCTTTGCAGTCGAGCACCCACACGTCATAGACGGGATGCTCGAGCGCCGAGACAGCCGGCGACGAGGCGAACATCCAGCCGACGAAGAGCGTCTTCGGCGTCTCGCCGGGCTTGATGTCGCGCACCTCGACGAAGGCTGCGCTCTCCGGCGTCTCCTCCGGCG
>DATAAP010000638.1:0-2225 GCA_036260035.1 Alphaproteobacteria bacterium
GCGCGCCCCGGACCGCCTCGTAATCGCTGGTGAGCCCCTGCTCGACCCAGGCGTTGCCCGACCGGCCGCCGCGCTGCGCCCGCTTGGCGCGACGATCGCGTGGATCACCCATGCAAACGAGCGGCGCGCCGATGGCAGCGACTGGCCGGGATTCTTCGAGCGCTTCGTGGCGGCGGAAATGCGCGAACGCACGCTCGCGGCGCTGGCGCCCGATGCCGCGGACACGCAGGTCTGGCCGGACCTGCATGTCGCGCCGGGCGACCTGCGCCTGCGCAAGAACCGCTACAGCGCCCTGATCCCCGGCTCTTCGGAGCTCGACAGCGTGCTGCGGGGGCGCGGCATTACGACGCTGCTAGTCGCCGGCACGAAGACCAACGTGTGCTGTGAGGCGACCGCGCGCGACGCGATGATGATGGATTACGGCGTGGTGATGGTCGCCGACTGCCTGGCCGCCCTCTCGGAGGAGGAGCACCGTGCATCCCTGGAAACCATGATCCAGCAGTTCGCCGACGTGATGACCAGCGCTGAGATCCGCGAACGGATCGCAGGCGCACGCGTTGAGTAGGCCAGTCACCGCGGTCGCAGTGCTTCATTTTTCGCCAAATGCCCGGTGCGGACGGGCAGGAATCGAGAACTGTCACGCCTGCCATGCGCGGTGTGCGCTGCAGCACATAGGCGCCATCTCTTATTGTGCGGGCCCATACGAGGGGACGATTCGCATGCGTGCAGACCGGTTCATGGGCAATGTCTTCGTGGCGAACCTGCCGCGGGAGTTCACGGACGACCAGCTCGCGGAAATCTTCGATCCGTATGGGATCGTCATCGGCGCGCTGATCGCGCGGGATCCCATTACCAAGCAGTCCAAGGGCTGCGGCCTAGTTAATATCGCGCAGACCGGCGCAATTGATCGCGCAATCAAGGGCTTGAACGGCGCCACCGTGGGCGGGCGCAAGATCGAGGTGCGTGCCGCCGACCCCGACATGGCGATCTCCATCCGCAACGAGCGGCCGGCCCCCCGCCATCCCTCGCCGACGGCCACCGTCATTACCAGCCGACCGCGCCGGCCGGTTCAGGTCGAGTACCGGAGCCTGGGACGCCGCGCCTAAAGGATCGGCGCCGATTCGCGCCGATTCTTATCCACAGCCTATGCTTTCGCGCCGGCTGGTTATCCACAGCGCAAACTGCTGAATCCGCAGCAACCTCTGCGATTCTGCACGTTCATCTCGCGTCTCTTTCGGCGAATCCCTACAGTTGAAACTGGGTGATCGGGATGCGCGTTTCACGGGCGTCCCAGGAAGGGGTGCGGCGCCATGGCGAGTTGGAACGGTTATCTGAGGCTGAGCCTCGTGACATGCGCCGTCCGGCTCTATCCGGCGACAACCGAAACCAAGAAGATCCGCTTCCACCTGATCAATCCCGAGACGGGCAACCGCATCAGCATGCGCGCGCATGATGCGGAGACTGGCGAGGAGCTCGATCGCGCAAGTCTCGTCAAAGGCTACGAATACGACCGGAAGCGCTACGTGACGCTGACCAATGAGGAACTCGATCAGATCAAGTTGGAGAGCACGAAGACGATCGAGATCGAACGCTTCGTCGATGCGCGCAAGATCAACGTCAACTATTTTGACGCGCCGTATTTCATCGTGCCCGACGGCAAGGTCGCGGCTGAGGCCTACCATGTGATCCGTGCCGCGATGGAGGAGGAGAAGGTCGCCGGCATCGGCCGCGTGGTGCTCAGCTCGCGCGAGCATCCGCTGATCGTGCAGCCGCGCGACGGCGGCCTCACCATGACGACCTTGCGCAGCAAGGACGAGCTGCGCGACCCAGCCGAGTACTTCGACGAGATCCCCGACGTCGCCGTCGACAAGCGGATGGTCGAGATGGCGAAGTCGATCATCGAGAAGATGAAGGGCGACTTCGATCCGGACTTCTTCAAGGACCGCTACCAAGAAGCGCTCCACGAGCTGGTGCAGGCGAAGGTGAAGGGCCTGCCGGTTAAGGAGCAGCCCGAGCCCGAGCCGACCAACGTCATCAACCTGTTCGATGCGTTGAAGCGCTCGCTCGGCGAGAGCCCGCGCAAGGCCCCCGCCGGCTCGCGCAAACCGGCACCATCGGCAAAAACCGCGAAGGCACGCGGCAAGAAGGCGCGGCGCAAGGCCGGATAGAGCGGCGCGGCCGGGGGGTGGTGTGCCTAGCGACCGCGACTATCGCGGCTTGACGGT
>DATAAP010000639.1:0-6494 GCA_036260035.1 Alphaproteobacteria bacterium
TCGGGAATCCGGTCGTGCCGCCGGTGAAGGTCATCGCCAGCGGATCATCGAGATCGAGCGGCACGGAAGGTGCGTCGTCGCGCCCCTTCGCCATGAGAGCCGCGAACGCCTTCGCATCCGTCGCGATCCGATGCTTAAGCGAGGCGACTTGTCCGACAACGGCCTGCACGGTCGATGTCAGCGACTCCGCATGAAACAGCGCCTCGGCTCCGATCTTGTTCAGCATGTAGGCGAGCTCGCGCGGCGTCGCGCGGGTGCTCAGCATCGCGGCAATCACGCCGGCGCGCGCCGCCCCGAAATAGAGGATCGCGAACTCCATGCAGTTCGGCGACAGGATCGCGATGCGGCTCCCCTTGCGCAGCCCGAGCGCCAGCAGCGCCTGCGCCGCGCGGTTGGCGGCATGATCGAATTCTCGGAAAGTCAGCCGACGGTCGCCGTCGATCAGCGCCGGCTTATCCGGAAAACGGGCGGCGGACAGGCGAAGGAGTTCACCGGCCAGCATCGTCGCAGATCAGAAGGTTCGGTCGGCGCTGTCGGCGGCAGCGACGCGGTCGAGCAGCTGCATCAGCACGCGGCGCTCGCTCGGCGACAGGTCGGCGGCAATGCGGCGTTCATGCGCTTCGAGCACGGGAAGCAGACGGCGGATCAAGGCGGCGCCTTTATCCGTGAGCGCCAGCGCATGGGTGCGGCGGTCGCTGGCATGCGGCGTGCGGCGGATGAGATCCGAACCCTCCAAACGGTCCAGCAGCGGCACGACCGACGACCGGTCGATGCCAAGGCCTGCGCCGAGCTGGGTCTGACTTAGCCCCTGATTCGCCTCGATCAGCAGCAATGCCCCGACCTGCCCCGGAGTGAGTTGGAGCGCCTCCATCGCCTCGGCGAAATCCTGGAACACCCGCACCTGGGCGCGGCGCACCGCGTAGCCAAGCAGGCCGGCCAGCCGGCCCTCGGTAATGGCGCCGTTGCGGCGTGCCGGCTTGGGCGCGTCCGGCTTGTCGCGGGTGCTGAGGGTACGGGACCGCAAGATTGTTTGATACCCAAACAGTTTGACGCGCCCCCAACCTATCCCATATCCTCTTGATTGACCAGAGAGCCGCGATGAGCTTCACGGTGAAGTTTCGCCAGCTCGACGTGGAAATTCCCGTCGAAATGGGGCAGACGATTTTGGAGGCGGCGCTCGCGCGCGACCTCCCCTATCCGCATGGCTGCCGGTCCGGCAATTGCGGCGCCTGCAAGTCGGAGCTGCTCGCGGGCGAGGTAGAGATGTCGCCCTACTCCGAGTTCGCGCTAACCGAGCAGGAGAAATCGTCCGGCTTGATTCTAGCTTGCCGCGCGGTGCCGTGGTCGGACTGCGAAGTCAAGTATCTCGACGCCGACGAGGTCGTCGCCCACCCGTCGCGCCGCCTGACATGCAAGGTCGTCGGTCTCGCGAACGCCACGCACGACATTCGCATCCTCCGACTGGAGATCGTGTCGGGCGGTCCGTTTGATTTTTCAGCCGGGCAGTATGCGAGCCTTGCGTTTCCCGGGCTACCGCCGCGCGACTATTCGATGGCGAACCGGCCGGACGAGCCCGTGCTGGAGTTTCACATCCGGTTGATGCCCGGCGGTGCCGTGACGTTTTACGTATCGACGCAGGTCAAGCTGGGCGACATGGTCAAAGTCGCGGGGCCGTACGGCACGTCCTATCTGCGCGAAAAGCACACGGGACCAATCCTGGCGCTCGCTGGCGGTTCCGGCATGGCGCCGATTAAATCGATCGTCGAGGCTGCTCTGGCGCACGGCATGAAGCAGCCGATCACGCTGTATTTCGGCGTGCGCGCCGAGCGCGATCTTTATCTCGAGGATCACTTCAACGCGCTCGCCGCGCGGCACGGCAATTTCACTTTCATTCCGGTGCTGTCCGATCCGGACGGGCCGACGCAGCGCCGCACCGGCTTTCTCGCCGACGCCGTGCGCAGCGACTTCGCGGCGCTCGACGGGGTCAAGGCGTATCTCGCCGGGCCGCCCGTGATGGTCGAGACGGCGACGGCAGCACTCATGGAATTGGGCGTGCGGCGGCAGGACTGTCATGCCGATGCGTTCTATACAGAGGCGGAAAAAGCCGCTCTCGGCAGCTAGGGGAAGCGCATGGATCTCGCTGGACGCGTAGCGATTGTGACCGGTGCCGCGACGGGAATCGGCAAAGCCATCGCCGCCGATTTCGTCGCGCGCGGCGCCAATGTCGTCATCGCGGATCCCGGCACGTCGATCGACGGCACCGGCGCCGACCCGAAAACGACCGAAGCCGCCGCGCGCGAGCTGGGCGCCAATGCCGCTGCGTTCCCGGAAAGCATCGCCTCGCCGTCGACCAGCGCCGCGGCAGTAGCGCTCGCTGTAAGGCGCTTCGGCGGCTTGGACATTCTAGTCAATAACGCCGCGATTCTCCGAGATGCGTTCGTCTTCAAGCTCGAGCCGCGCGACTGGGACGCCGTCATCCAGACCAATCTGACCGCGGCCGCCTTCATGACGGCGGCGGCGACCCCGGTGCTGCGCGAGAACGCCAAGAGCGGGCGCGGCGGCAGCCCTTATGACTGGGGCCGCATCGTCAACATCGTCTCGACCGCGGGTCTCTATGGCAATTACGGCCAGGCCGCGTATGCAAGCGCCAAGGCAGGGCTCGTCGCACTGACGCGCGTCACGGCGCTCGACATGGCGCGCTCGGGCGTCACCGCGAATGCCATAGCGCCGTTCGCGGCGACCCGCGTGACGGAGTCGATCAAGCCCGCGAACGAGGGTCAAGCGCAGTACAAGGCGCGCGCCATGAAGGTGCCGGCGAAACACGTGGCGACCTTCGCGAGTTTCCTGTGCACACAGGCGGCGCAGAAGATTTCCGGCCAGCTCTTCGGCGTGCGTGGCCGCGAGGTCTTCCTGTTCTCGCAGCCGCGGCCGGTCGCGCGGCTCGCAAAAGCCGACGGCGACTGGACGGCGGAGGCGCTGGCCGGCACCGTTGAGCGCGAGTTCGCGGCGAAATTCACCGAACTCGCTACCGATCTCGAAGCGTTCAACACTGAGCCGGTCGTCTGAGCAGCAGAGGAGATACGTGATGTCCACCCATCCGCAGGTGAAGACGGTCGAGGAGCTGAAGGACCAGCCCGAGGAATACCGGCAGGCGTTGGAGAAGATCGTCATCAGCCACGCGATCAACGAGCTGTACGGGGCGCAGGTCTTCGACGAGCCGGCGGTCGCCTATGCGCCGACCCCGTATGCGAAATGGCTGACCTGCCGCGTCGCGATGGAGGAGTACGGACACCACGTGCACTTCTTCCAGCTCGGCCGCAAGCTGGGCATCCCCGAAGAGAGGATGATCCCGGGCAAGACTGCCAAGCGGCCGCTGTCTATCTTCGAATACCCGCTGAAGAACTGGGAAGAGTTTGTGGCCATCAAGCTGCTGGGCGACCTCGCCGAGATCCTGCAGGTCGAGGACCTGCTGCACTGCTCCTTCCATCCCTTGCGCAACCTCGCGCGGCAGACGATGCCGGAGGAGCGCTTCCACGCGCAGTTCGGGCTAGATTTCGGCGCCGAACTCGTGAAGACATCCGAAGGCAAGCAGCGCTTGCAGACCGCCGTCAACACGGTCTTCCCGGTGATGCCCGCCTTCTTCGGCCGGCCGAAGTCGAAGAACAACGAGGTCTACCGCAAATGGGGCATCAAGAAGCGCACTAACGAGGAGATGCGCGCCGACTATATGGGCCGCGCCCAGGACGCGGCCGGCAAGCTCGGTCTCACCCTGCCCGAGGTGGCGCAGGAAGCGGCGTGAAGGCGACACGCCGGCCGGAAGCACGCTAATATCCCGCAAGGGAGGACATCACGATGGAAGCACAGCCGAAACAAACCCCCGAGCGCAGCGCCTACTACGCGAAGATCGGCGAAAGCAACCTCACCCCGCTCTGGGAGGTGCTGCGCGGCCTGATCGTCAAAGAGCCGCGCTCCGTGGCGCAACCCGTGATGTGGCGCTATGACCAGATCCGCCCCTACATCATGCAGGCGGGCAAGCTGATCACGGCGAAGGAAGCCGAGCGCCGCGTTCTCGTGCTCGAGAATCCTGGCCTCAAGGGCAAGTCGCAGATCACGACGTCGCTCTATGCCGGTCTTCAGCTCATCCTGCCGGGCGAGATCGCGCCGGCGCACCGCCATTCGCAGTCGGCGCTGCGCTTCATCATTGAGGGCCGTGGCGCCTACACCGCCGTCGACGGCGAGAGGACCTTGATGGAGCCCGGCGACTTCGTCATCACCCCGTCGTGGACCTGGCACGACCACGGCAACGAGAGCAGTGAGCCGATGGTGTGGATGGACGGGCTCGACATCCCGATCGTCGCGGCCTTTGACGCGCAGTTTGCGGAGGGTTACCCCGACGAGCGCCATCCGACCACGCGGCCCATAGGCGATTCGCTGGCGCGCTACGGCAGCGGTCTGCTGCCGGTCGGCTACGAGCAGCGGATGAAGACTTCCCCGGTGTTCAACTATCCCTATGCACGCACCCGCGAGGCGCTGGAGAAGATGCGCAAAACCGAGGATTGGGACCCGTGCCACGGGCTCAAGCTGCGCTACGTCAATCCCGTCGACGGGGGCTGGGCGATGCCGACTATTGGCACGTTCATGCAGCTCCTGCCTAAGGGCATGACGACAGTGCCCTACCGCTGCACCGACGGCACGGTTTTCTCGGTGGTCGAAGGCACCGGCAGGACCATCGTCACCGGCCATGACGGCGGCAAGATCACTTTCAGCTGGGGCCCGCGCGACACCTTCGTGGTCCCGAGCTGGCTCTGGCATCACCATGAGGCCGATGGGGACGCGGTGCTGTTCAGCTTCTCCGACCGGCCGGCGCAAGACAAGCTTGGGCTCTGGCGCGAGATGCGCGGAAACGCGAGCGGCAACGGCAAGGGATGACGGCGGCGCTGCACGCCTTGCCCTCCGACCGACTGCCCGCCGTCTCGCGATTCGCCAAGAGCCTGCGGCACGTCTCCTGGTTCGCCGCGGTCGGCCAGGCGCTTTCCGCTGACGAGCGGCGCGAGGCGCATGATTATCTTGCCGCGATCGGATTCCCCGAGGCTCGGATCGAGGCTGTAGGCGATTGGCGCGCGGCCGAAAGCGCCACGCGCGATGCGCGGTGGAGCCGCGCTTGGTGGGACGCCGAGGAACACGAGCGCGCAAGGCTGCTCCGAGGTGCCGGCAAGCAGCAGGGCGAGCACGCGCTGCTGACCGCCCTGTCACGCGTGACTTTGGAGGCCTCCAATGTCGTGCTCGGTGCCGCATCGATCGCGACGTCGCGCAACGGCGTCGCCGATCCCGCGCTCGCGCGGGTCGCCGCGGGTGCTGCCACACAAGCTGCTTATCAAGCCGGCCTCGCGCTTGCCGCTGAGGCAGGCGACGCGCATCCCTTCGCCATCAAGTTCCGCCTGTTCGCGGCAGGACGATGGCCGCTCGGCCTGATCGATCACACGTTCCACGTCTTCTAGAACTCACTCATCGCCGAGTTGGTTGGCGAAATGCGCTTCGCGCAGATCGAGCTCGCGCTCGATGCGCCGGCGCGGTTCGTCCTTCAGCTTGCCGGCGCGGTAGAGTTCGTTGATCCGCTGGCGTTCGGCGGCGATCAGCAGCAGCTCGATCTCGTCGCGCAACGCGCCAACACGGCGTTGGCTGTCCTCCGCCGCGATACGATGCTCTGTGTGCTGCAGCCGATCGCGATGAAAGGCGCGTATCGGCGCGATGAGCTCGTCGGGCAGGCCACGCTCCTCGGCCAAAGCCTCGACCCGCGCGCAGGCCGCGATGATGGCTTCTTGCCGCGCGCGGTCCTCCTCCAGCCGCTCGGCCTCGCGTTCCTCGCGCCCAGCGTTGGCGAGGCCGAGCAGGCGCATCACGGCCGGCAGCATCAGGCCCTGCCCAACCAGGGTCACCAGGATCACCGTGAAGGTCAGGAACAGGATTAGGTCGCGGCCTGGAAACGGCTCGCCGCTCGCCGTGGTCAGCGGAATCGCGAGCGCTGCCGCGAGCGAGACAATGCCTCGAATGCCGGTGAACGCCAGCGCGAACGGCCATTGCCAAGGCGGAGCCGGGTCTCTTCTCCTGAGCGAAGCTGATACCCAGCGCGGCACATACGTCGCCGGATACATCCAGACAAAGCGCGCGAGGATCACCACCGCGGTAACGACGACCGCCGAGGCGACCAGCTCCAGCGTCTCGAATTGGTCGATGCGCGCGAGCAGCCCGCGGATCTGAAGGCCGGTGATGAGGAACACCATGCCTTCGGTCAGATAGATCAGGAAGTCCCAGAAGAAGATGCCCTGCAGCCGCGTTGCGGCGCTGATCAGCAGCAGGCCATTCCAGCTGATATAGAGGCCCGCCGTCACCGTCGCGAGCACTCCGGAGCCGCCGAAATGGTGCGGCGGCCAGAAGGCTAGGAACGGCGTGATGATCGAGAGCGTGATCTCGATGCGTGGATCGCCGACCCAGCG
>DATAAP010000640.1:0-4441 GCA_036260035.1 Alphaproteobacteria bacterium
CTCGTCCTTGTAGCCTAGCGCCGCTATGCCGGCGCACCGCGTGAGGCCTGGCAGTATGACAAGCGGCGTCGGCGCATAGCCTGGCCATGCCGCAATCTCGTGCTTCGCCTGCTCGAACGCCGCGCGGTTCAACACCGCGCGCTGCCGCGCCCCGTACGTCGCATCCGTGCGCGCCTTCGGATTGGCGCGATGGGCAACGGAGAACCGCGTGAAATTTGAGAGGTGAATCACAGCAGCCGCGCCGCGGCCCATTCGACGAGGGCGAGCAGCTCCTCGTCGTGATTGAAGCGTCCGACGAGCTGCACGCCGATCGGCAGGCCGATGTCGCCGGACGCGGCAGGAATCGTCGCGCAGGGCGGGCCGAGCAGCGACAGGAACAGGCTGAACGTCGCATCGCCCGTGCTGCCGAGGCCCTCCGGTGCCTCGCCGGTTGCAGCCGGCAGCACCAGCGCGTCGACATCCTGCATCAGCAGCGCCAGCTTGTTGCGTGCCTCCTTTGCGATCGCGCGCGCCTCTTCATAGCCGGCTTCGCTGCCGCGGCCTTCGGCGATGAACGAGGTGAGCGCCGGACTGAGCTTCTCCGGATGCTCCGACGCATAACGCGCGAAGGCCCGTGAAGCTTCGACCGACACGATCCGCCGGTGCACGGCATTGAGGTCCCCGAAATCTGCGGGCAGCTCGATCGTGGCGACCTCGGCGCCCGTCGCGGCGAGCTGCACGCAGGCTTCGTCGCGCGCGCGCAGCGCCGCGTGGGTTGCCTTCGAGTCATATGGCGTGACGGCGCGGGCCAAGCGCGGCTGGTCGGGAACCGGCGGCCAGCGCTTGCCGTCGCGCAGGAGGATGCGGCCGAGCAGCGACAGGTCGAGCGCGTTTCGTGCGAACCAGCCGACCGTGTCGAGCGAGCGCGCCAGTTCGTGCACGCCGCGCGTGTCGGTGCGGCCGTTCGATGATTTGAAGCCGAACACGCCGCAATAGGACGCCGGCCGGATCACCGAGCCGCCGGTCTGCGTGCCGAGCGCCACCGGCACCATGCCGTCGGCGACCGCGGCCGCCGAGCCGCTTGACGAGCCGCCGGGCGTGCGCGCCGGATCGCGCGGATTGCGGGTTGTCTGCGGCGTCACATGCGCGAACTCGGTCGTCACCGTCTTGCCGATCACGATGGCGCCCGCCGCCTTGAGGCGCGCTACGCAATTGGCGTCCTCGCGCGGCACGTGGCCCGCGAAGATCGGCGAGCCGTACTCCGTGCCGAGGTCGGCGGTGTCGATGATGTCCTTGATCGCGACCGGCACGCCGTGCAGCGGAAGCGGCAGCGGCGCCAGATCGGCGAGCCGCGCACGCTCGCGCGAGTCGGAGGCCAGACGCGCGAAGGCATGGATGTCCGGCTCGCGCTCCTCGATGCGCGCGAGGCACGCCTCGACCAGCTCGGACGACCTGAGCGTCCGGTTGCGGATGGCCGCCGTCGCCTCGATCGCGCCGAGGGCGATCAGGTCGTCAGACATCGACGGCGAGATGGGCGACGCAGTCGCCGCGCTCGACCCGGCCGTAATGGCGCTGGCAGATGACGAAGCCGTCCTTCTTGAAATGGCACGGCACGGCGGGCCGCGCCGGGTCGTCGACGAAGTGCACGTGGCCGCAGAGATCGCCGGCGCGGATCGTGGCGCCGAGTGCTACGGCCGGCTCGAACAGGCCTGGTGCCGGCGCATAGACGTACCAGTCCTGCCCCGGCACGGCCATGCGGCGCGGCTTCGGCGCCGATGCCCAGTCCTTCGGCTTTTCCATCAGGCCCATATGCACGAGCTCGCGGCGCAGGCCGCGCTCGACCTTCGCCAGGGCATGCGGATCGACGCGCCCGCCGCCGCCGAACTCGCCGCCCAGCGCCGGCACGCCGCGCTTCATCGCCGCGACGGGTGCAAAGCGCGCATCCGGCTTCGCGGGCCGCCAGATCAGCGCGATGTCGAAGGCGAACGCCTCGAGTGCGGCCAGGCATTTCGCGTTGAGCGGCGAGTCAGGGATCTCGTGCATCGAGCAGAACGGCACGTATTGCAGCGACGAGCCGCCGGAATGCAGGTCGTGGAACAGATCGGCCATCGGGAACAGCACGGAGTCGATGTAATAGGCGATCTGTTCCGTCACCGTGCCGTCGGGATCGCCGGGGAAGGCGCGGTTGAGGTTGCCCTCGTCGATCGGCGACACGCGGGTACCCGCCATCGCCGCCGGGAAGTTCGCCGCTGGCACGACGATGACGCGGCCCTGTATCTGGGCGGGATCGAGCTCGCGTATCAGCTTCACCAGCGCGATCTGGCCTTCGTACTCGTCGCCGTGGTTGCCGGCCTGGAAGTAGACGGTCGGGCCCTTGCCGTTCTTGATCACGGCGACCGGGATCATGATCTTGCCGTAGGCCGAGCGCGTCACCGAATGCGGCAGGCCCAGCCAGCCGACCTGCTTGCCATCCTTGTCGTAGTCGATCTCCGCGATGATACGGCTGCTCATTGCCTGCTCCCTTACCGCCGTGACTCAACGCATATACCAGATCACCGCTGCGACGATGCCAGCCAGCCACACAAGCAAACCGATCAGGCTGGTGGCGTTCATGCTGGCCACGATCGTTCCATCCGGCGCCCGCTTGAAACCATGCCAGGCGAAAGGTCCGTCGCCGACGAGCGGTTCCGCCCTGGCCCGGCCGAAGGAGATGATCGGCAGAGCCACGCGTCCCGTAAAGTAGCCGATGAACTCGAAGACCAGCTCGATCAGCACCCGAAACAGCAACTCTAGGAGAAAGCTCATTGTTGCCTGACGCCGATGAAGGGTGCTTTGTCGCTGCGGGATAATGCCGCTAAAATTCCGGGCAAGGAAAGACCGAGGATTTCATGCGCCTGTTCACCGCGTCGCTCGCCACAGAGACGAACACCTTCTCGCCGATCCCGACCTCGCTCGCCAGCTACAAGGAGAACACCTACTACCCGCCGGGCCAGCATCCGGCGGAGGCGACCTTGTGCACCGGGCCGCTCTGGGTCGGGCGGCGCCGCGCCAGGGAGGAAGGCTGGACCCTGATCGAAGGCTCGTGCTTCTGGGCCGAGCCATCAGGCACGACGGCGAAGGCCGCGTATGAGGAGATGCGCGACGAGATCCTCGGCCAGCTCAATGCGGCCCTTCCGGTGGACGGCGTCGTCCTCGGCCTGCACGGCGCCATGGTCGCCTACGGCTATGACGACTGCGAGGGCGACCTGCTCGAGCGCGTGCGCGCCCTGGTCGGACCCAAGGTGCCGATCGGCGTCGAATACGACCCGCACAGCCACCTGACGAAGAAGCGCGCCGCCATCGCCGACGTCAGCATCTGCTTCAAGGAGTTCCCGCACACCGATTTCGTCGAGCGCGCCGAGGAGCTGGTCGACATCGTCATCCGGACGGTGAAGGGCGACGTGAAGCCGGTCACCTCCGTCTATGACTGCCGGATGATCGGCAGCTTCCCGACCACGATCCAGCCGATGCGCGGCTTCGTCGACAAGATCAAGGCGTTGGAGGGCAAGGACGGCGTGCTCTCGATCTCCGTCGTGCATTGCTTTCCCTATGCCGACGTGCCGGAGCTCGGCGCCAAGATCATCGTCGTCACCGATGACCGCAAGGCAGAGGGCGACCGGCTTGCGACCGAGCTTGGCCGCGAGTTCGTTGCGATGCGCGGCCGCACCCTGCCGCCCTACCACACGATCGACGGCGCCATCGACAAGGCTCTCGGCGCCAACCAGGGCACGGTCGTGATCGCCGATCCATCCGACAACGCCGGCGGCGGCGCGCCGTCGGACTCGACGCCGATCCTGCACCGGCTACTCGCGCGCCGGATCGAGGACGCAGCGATCGGCCCGATCTGGGACCCGATGGCCGTTCGGTTCTGCTTCGATGCCGGCGAAGGCGCCAGGTTCAAGCTGCGCTTCGGCGGCAAGACCGCGGTGACGTCCGGCCTGCCGGTCGATGCCGAGGTCGAGGTGCTGAAGCTCGTGCGCGACAATTTCCAGACCTTCGGCCGGGCGCGCGTGCCGCTCGGCGACTGTGCCGCGATCCGCGCCGGCGGCGTGGACGTGGTGCTGATCAGCAGCCGCACGCAGGCGCTCGGTACCGACCTCTTCACCAATCTCGGCATCGACCTGTCGAAGAAGCGGATCGTGGTGGTGAAATCGACCAACCACTTCCACGCCGCGTTCTCGAAGGTCGCCACGGACGTGCTGTACTGCGACTCCGACGGACCGATCCCGCGCGACCACCGCAAGGTCCCCTACACCCGCATCCAGCGCCCCATCTGGCCGCTCGACGAGGTCGCGGAACCAGGATTGATTGCGTGATCTGCTAGGGCACCTTCGCATCCATCGCCGGGTACATGACGACGCTTTCGTGGGCGGTGGGCTCGTTACGCGAGCCGATGAACACCGCGGGTTTCGCCCCTCTGTTT
>DATAAP010000641.1:0-1771 GCA_036260035.1 Alphaproteobacteria bacterium
TGGAACGCGCGGTCCATGCGCTCGTAGCGCGTCTCGGCATGCGCGCGTCCGCCGGTCCGGGCGAGCCCCGCTTCGACCGGAATATCGAGGATCAAGGTGAGATCAGGCGCGAAATCGCCGACGACGGTCCGATAGAGCGCATGGATCGGCGCACGTCCCAATTGGTGGCCGTAGCCCTGATAGGCCATGGTCGAATCGGCGAAGCGGTCGGAGATCACCCACTGGCCCGCCGCGAGGGCCGGCAGGACGAACGTGTCGAGATGCTCCTTGCGCGCCGCAAAGTGCAGCAGCGCCTCCGTCAGGGGCCGCCATCGGCCCGGCTCGCCCTCGACCAACAGTTTGCGGATCGTCTCGGCGGCGGGCGAGCCGCCGGGTTCGCGGGTGGTGCGGACCGTCAGTCCAGCCTTTCGCAGGGCTTCGGCAAGCCGCGCGATCTGCGTCGACTTGCCGGCCCCTTCGCCGCCCTCAAGGGTGATGAATCTCCCACGCGGCGGCGCCTCGGTCACTTCTTGCTGCTGCCGAAGAGCAGATGGCTGATCGACGCGGCGATGCGGCCGGTGAAGCCGAGCTTGTTGACGTCGGCTTCTGCGACGAGCGGCGCCTCGATCGGGTCGATGCCCGGCGCGGTCACCACCAGCTTGCCGACCTCGGCGCCCTTCTTGACGGGTGCGGGCACCGGCGCGTCAAAGCTGGTCGTCACCTTCATCTGCGCGCGCGCGCGGCGCGGCAGCGTCACGAAGACGTCCTGCGGCGACACGAGCTGCACGCTCTCCTGCTCGCCCAGCCAGACATCCGCCTTGTCCATCACCTGGCCCGCCTTGGCGACTTGGTAGGTGCCGTATTCGCGATAAGCCCAGTCAAGCAGCCGCTCGCTCTCCTCGGCGCGGTTCTTCATGCTCGGCATACCGTTGAGCACCATGATGATGCGGCGCCCGTCGCGCACGGCCGAGGCGGTCAGGCCATAGCCGGCGGCCTCGGTGTGGCCGGTCTTGATGCCGTCGGCGCCGGTGTTCTTGTAGAGCAGCGGATTGCGGTTGCCCTGCTTGATCGGCGTCCCCTTCTCATCAACGCCGTAGGTGAAATCCTTCTCGGCGTAATACTTGTAGTGCTCTGGGAAGTCCTTGATCAACCGGATGCCGAGGATGGCCAGGTCACGGGTCGTCATGTAGTGGTCCGGATCAGGCCAGCCCGAGGCGTTGCGGAAATTGCTGCCGGTCAGCCCGATGCGCTTCGCCTCCTCGTTCATGCGCTCCGCGAAAGCCTGCTCGCTGCCGGCGATGCCCTCGGCGAGGACAATGCAAGCGTCGTTGCCGGACTGGATGATCATGCCGCGCAGCAGATCCTCGACCTTCACCTTGCCGCCGAGCGGCACGAACATCTTGGAGCCCTGGATGCGCCAGGCCTTCTCGCTGACGGTGAACTCGTCGGTCAGCGCGAGACGGCCTTCCTTGATCTCCTTGAAGACCATGTAGGCCGTCATGATCTTGCTCATCGACGAGGGCGGCATGCGCTCGTCGGCGCTTTTCTCGAACAGCACCGCGTTGGTCTGGAAATCGATAATGATCGCCTGGCGCGCCGTGGTGTGCAGCGTCTGACCGCTGGTCTCCGTCTGCGCCGGCTGTTGCTGCTGCGCCGGCGACTGGCGGCTGCGGCGCTGCTGGGCGTCGGCGTCCGAAACGAAGGCAGTCGAAAGCCCCAGCATCGCGACGGCGGCGATGCGGGCGGCAAACACGATCCGGTTGTTCATGTTGCTATCCCTGCGGTGCGGCCG
>DATAAP010000642.1:0-2531 GCA_036260035.1 Alphaproteobacteria bacterium
ACAGCACGTGCATCGGCATGCCGTGCAGGTGCATCGGATGGTGCCATGCGGTGTCATTCACCAGATCGAAGATGTACGTGCGCCCATGCGCGAGCGTCAGCAGCGGCGCGTGCGCATGGCCGTGCGCGGCGACCCCGTTGATCGTCCAGATGGCGCCCCGCTGCATGCGCTGGCGCATCTCGGCGACGACCTCGTCGCGTCGCTCGGGCGTCTGCTGGATCACACGCATCAGCCGCGGGTCCATCATGCCCCCGCCGAGCTCGATCACATGCCGCTCGGCCCGTTCGAGGTCAGGCGTAGGAATCGGATTGTCGGGAAGGCGGAGCGGCGGACGTGGATGCGTTGGTGCGGGCCCACCTTCATAGACGAGGTCGACGAGTCGATAGGTGCGGTTCGGATAGAACGAGTCGATGACGCGATGCGTGCCGTTTGCCGTCATATCGATCAGCAGGTCGGCGCGCATGGCCGGGCCGAGCACGACGCGCCCGCCGTCGGGCGCATGCGGCTCCACCGGATGGCCGTCGACCGCGATCACCTGCGGCGCGTGGCCCTCGAAGGTCAGCGCGAAGATGCGCGCGTTGCTGACGTTGATCAGGCGGAGCCGCAGGCGCTCGCCAGCGCGCGCCGCAAAGCGCTCGGGCACGCGGCCGTTGATCGTCACTGTATTGCCGAGTCGGCCCGCGTGGCTGGCATCCATCGGATGGTTGAATTCCTCGGCGATGGCGGCTTCCTGGGTCAGGCGCCAGTCATCGAGAACCCAAAGCTCGTCGCGGTCGACTGCGACCGGTGCTCGCTCGTCGACGATGAACGCGCCGGCCAGGCCGCGCCCGACCTGCTCCGCGCTGCGCTGATGCGGGTGGTACCAGAACGTGCCGGCATCGGGCAGGTCGAACTCGTAGACGAAGCGCCCGCCCGGCGGGATCGCCGGCTGCGTCAGATCAGGCACGCCGTCCATCGCGTTGGGCAGGCGCAGCCCATGCCAGTGCACCGTCGTCGGCTGCGGCAGCCGGTTCTCGACCACCATGCGCGCGCGCTCACCCTGGCGGAAGCGCAGAACCGGACCCGGCACCTGGCCGTCATAGGCCCAAACCGCTGTCGCCGGCTGCCCCGCACCGACGATCGACGCCGAGCCCGGCTTGGCGACAACCGTCCTGCCCTGCGCCATCGCAACGGATGGGACCAGCGCCGCGGCGGCGGCCGTACCGAGAAATCCACGCCGGCTGATGATCATGACTCTGCGCTTGCAGCTTGAGGTTCGCCCTGCCGCACACATGCGGCCGGGAGGTGCTACGCCCCGCCCGGGTAAGATACCGTTTGGACTCCGCGCGCGGCAAATCGGCCGGCCATCACCGAACCGAAAGCTTCGCCGTGAGCGCGCCGCAGGATATAATGGGCGCGCGTGGAGGGGATCATAAAGAGGCTTACCCGCTTCATCGGTGCGGCCGCAATGGCTGTGACCGCTCAAACCGGCACGCTGCAGGCGCAGCCGGTCTCCACGCTCGTCGACGGGCGCACGGGCAAGATCGAGTTTGAGAGCATCACGCCATCCCACTACCCGGCTCTGGTCCGCCGGGCCGATTCGCCAAAGGCAACGGCGCACGGGGTGCTGAGTCTGCCCAAAGGGGCTGCAACTGCGCCGGCGATGGTGTTGGCACACGGCAGCGGCGGCGTCAGTGACGCGCGCGAGGACCGCTGGGCCGAGCATCTCAATGACCTTGGCATCGCTGCGTTCGTCGTAGACAGTTTTAATCCGCGCGGCATCAAGGACACTGCTCATGACCAAAGCGTGCTGTCGCCGGCGGCGAATGTCGCGGACGCGCTGGCGGCGCTCCGGTTGCTGGCGACGCATCCCCGCATCGACCCCCAGCGCATTGGCGTGATGGGGTTCTCACGCGGCGGGCAGGTCGCGATCTACACGGCGCTTGAGCCCATCCGGCGCGGCGTCATCGACAATGATCTGCGTTTTGTGGTGCACGTGCCGTTCTACCCGCCGTGCAACACGATCTATGTCGCCGAGAAGGTCACCGGCGCCCCGATCCGCTTCATGTTGGGCGGCGCCGATGACTACACCCCGGCATCCTATTGCGCGCGCTATGTCGAATGGTTCCGTTCCAAAGGCGTCGCCGCCGACAGCATCACTTATGACCACGCTCATCACGGATTCGACGGGTCCGGCAGGGTCGTGTTCATCAATTCGCTGCAAACCGCCCGCAATTGCGATGCGCGCCATGACCTCGACCGGAACGTGACTACGCGGCTGGACACGAACGAGGCACTGCGCGGCCCCGACCAGATCCGTGAATACTATCGCGGCTGCATCAGTCGTGGCGCCACGGTGGGACCGGACCATCGCGCGAGAGAGAAGGCTGCGGCCGATCTCGCGGCCTACCTAAAAAAGGTCTTCAAGCTCTAGCGCGCGTGCGATAGCCGTTGCCGAATACCATTGCGCTCGTATACTCGGCGCATGGCAGCACCATCCGAAATCTACGCCCGCATCTATGAAGACTTCCGCAGTTCGATCTCGCGCTACG
>DATAAP010000643.1:0-4137 GCA_036260035.1 Alphaproteobacteria bacterium
GCCGTATTGGTGAGCGGGCTCCGGCAATCCAAACATCGCGGTCGGGGTGCTGCGGCCGCGGAGAGTCTGCGGCGGCAGGGTGTGCCAGGAATTTGCTGACGGATCCTCGCTGGCGGCATCGAGCAGGTCCTGCGAGACGACGAGTGCGCAGGCGCTGTGCTTCGCCTGCTCCTGCAGGCGCGCCGCGACGTTGACGGTGTCGCCGAGCACGCTGAACTCGAGGCGTTGCTCGTCGCCGATGGCACCCGCGAACAGCTCGCCCCAATGCCCGCCGATGCCGACGGCGACCGGCGCCGCGCCCGTTTCCTGCAGCGATTTGTTCCATGCGGCGATGCCCGCGAGCACGTCGCGCGCGGCGGCGAGCGCGTTGCGCGCGTCGTCCTCTGTGGGCTGCGGCAGCCCGAACACCACCATCACCGCATCGCCGATATGCTTGTCGACGACGCCGCGATGCCGCTCGACCGCTGCGCGCACGATGCGGCGGAATTCCGACAGAAAGCGGCCGACCTCCGTCGGATCCATGCTCTCGGTTCGGCCGGTGAAGCCGCGGATGTCGATGAACAGCACGGCGCCGTGCTGGCGCCGCCCGCGCATCAGACTGTCCGGACTCGTCGTCGCGAGCGCCTCGGCGATCTGCATCGGCAGATAGCGTGTTAGCGCCGCGCGCCGCGTCCCTTCGGCAATCGCGCGCGCGAGCAGGCGGCGCGCGCGGATCGCGGCGGCCACCAGCACGGCGCCGAACAGCGCAATCATGGCGAGGCGCACGATGTTGGGCGGCGCGCCGAACAACCGCGGCATGTAGTCCGGCGCCGGCTCGCCCGCGCCCATCGTAAGCGCCGGCATATGCATTGTAACAATCGCGATGAAGCCCGCTACCGCCAGCGCCACCATATAGGCCTGCAGCAGCGGGTTGTAGCGCAGCACGCCGAAGGCGAGGACAGCCGGCGTGAGCCAGATCACCGGCGCGGCCGGCAGGTAGTAGCCTGGCATCGCAGTGTTCTGCAGGACCTCGTTGAGGCTGACCAGCAGCAGCCCGACGTCGAAGGTCGAGAACAGCCAGGCCATCCACGGCCGGAAACGCCGGCTGGCGACCACCCACAAGGCGGCGATGGCGAGGACGAGGAAGCCAATGATCGTCGCGCCGGCGACAACCAGCTGCCGCAGCAGAATGGCGTCACTCGCCGGCACCTGC
This sequence comes from Alphaproteobacteria bacterium, assembly GCA_036260035.1. GTDB lineage: Bacteria > Pseudomonadota > Alphaproteobacteria > CACIAM-22H2 > CACIAM-22H2 > DATAAP01. The sequence goes on from DATAAP010000643.1 coordinate 1,193, forward strand.
CGCGCGGCGGCGAAGACGAACACCACGCCGATCACGACCGCCACGGCGAGCCGCAGCAGCGCCACGATGCGCTCCGCGCGCCATGCCGCCTCGTCGAACAGGGACTGGATATCCGGCGAAGCCATTCGGGTCCGTTGCACGCGTCCTGCGCAAAGGGCAGGCCGCCGCCCTGCGCCGCCTGCTATATACACCGGCACTACGCGGCGAATCCTGCGAGGTTTTCATGCCGGACCATCTCGTCACCAGCATTGACCAGCTCGAAGCGATCTACGGCAAGGCGCTCGAGCGCTCGCTGCTGAAGGAGGTGCCGGCATTGACGCCGGAATACCGGCCCTTCATCGAACACGCGCCGTTCATGGTGCTGGCGACGGCGGGCCCCGAGGGACTCGACTGCTCGCCGCGCGGCGATGCGCCCGGCTTCGTTCGCATCATCGACGATCGCACCCTCGCCCTCCCCGACCGCCGCGGCAACAACCGCATCGACAGCCTGCGCAACGTAGTGCGCGACCCGCGCGTGGCGCTGCTGTTCATGGTGCCCGGGGTCGGCGAGACCTTGCGCGTCAACGGCCGCGCTGCCATCTCGGTCGAGCCGGCGCTGCTCGATTCATTCATCGTCGACAGGAAGGCGCCGCGCAGCGTGCTGATCGTGGCGATCGAGTCCGTCTATTTCCAATGCACCAAGGCGCTGGTGCGCTCGCATCTGTGGGACGCGTCGCGCCATGTCGACCGCAAGCGGCTGCCGAGCGCCGGCGACATCCTCGCCGCCCTCAGCAAGGGCGACTTCGACGGCGCGACCTACGACCGCGGCTACCCCGAGCACATGAAGACGACGCTGTACTAGGCGCGCGTTCGAGCTCGTCCGAAATCGGCTCCGGGTCCAACCAGTCCCGGTCCCCCGCGGATCATGTGCGCCGCGCATTATCCGGATGCTTCGATCCGGGTGGAATGAACACGGCCACTGCGGCGTGGCGGATCCGGAAGTACGCTGGCGTCGTCGTGACCAGCTCCCCGTCGGCATTGATCTCGTGCTCGCGCGGCGTCCGGAGCGTCAGCGCCGTGGTGCCGAAGGCGCGCACGTTCTTCCAGCGCCCATGTGTGCCCCGCCGCAGCGAGGGCAGCAATGCGAGAAGCTCGGTCCAGTGGCGGACTTCCAGGCTGTAGACGTCGAGGCGGCCGTCATCCGGCTGCGCGGTGTCCTCGACCGTCATGCCGCCCCCGTAGAACCGCCCATTGCCGACCGAGATCTGCACGGTGCGCACCTCCTCAGTCGAGCCGTCATGATCGATGTAGACGGTGAACGGACGGCTTTCCGTCAGGAGCTGCGCCGCCGCCACGGCATAGCCGAACGTCCCCCAGCGCTTCTTCGCCTCCCCCGTGAGGCCCCGTGCCAGTTTGGCGCTGAAGCCGATGCTCGCGACATTGAAGAACAAATGGCCGTTAACCTCGCCGAGATCCAACCGCCGCGTGTTTCCTGCCAGAATGACGCGCGCCGCCTCGACGGGAGTGAGGGGCAGTGCCAGCGTTCGCGCCAGATCGTTGGCGGTGCCAAGGGGAAGAATACCGAGCGGCAGTCCGGTCTCCACCAGCCCCGGCGCCGCAGCGTTCATCGTCCCATCGCCGCCGCCGACAATAACGAGATCGACATCACGCGCGTGAGTCCGGATGGAGTCGGCAATCGCGGCGCGATCGGAAATTGCCGGTGCGATCACGTCGAGACCGCCTGATCTGAGGAGATCAAGCGCATCGGCGATCGGGGCGGAGCCGCGACGGGCGCGACGATTGACGAGCAGAAGGGCGCGCTTCACCTGAGTCTCGAGCTGCGGGGGACGCTGCTGCATGCAGCGCGTGGGCTGCATCACGACTCGAAATGGCCTTAGCGGGAACGGGCTGCAAGAGTTCTCGTGCATCCTGGTGGCGGCCTGCGTGCTTCAGACCAGCATCGCGGCAACAAGGGTCAATCGATGCTCGATGCAAAACGATTGCTCGCCCAGTTCCTCAGCAGCGAACGCGAATGGGCGTAAGCTCGGCGGGAACTTCGATCCTTCGCAGCTTGCAAGCTTGCGGGCCGTTTCAGCGGCTGCTTGCTCGGTGGCGTCATGCTGGCGACGGGTGCTGGCCTCCTGCTCAGGTCGAAGAAGGGCCGCAAGCTCGGCGGCTCGGCGCTGAAGCTCGGCGGCATGGCCTTGGCTTGCCTAAAGGCCTGTCGCGGGTTGCGAGCAATGCGAGAACGCTCCAAGCTCGTCGAGCATCTGAATGCGGGCGTCGCGGGCGTCAGTGAGTTCTCAAGCGGACGGCGTTGTTACTGCTAAGTCCGATTGCTGCGTCATCGCCTCGAAGCGGCGGCGGATCTCGTCGTCGGAGAGATGCTCCTTATTGGTCATGATGTCCCAGACATGGCCGAAAGGATCGGCGATCTTCGCCGAGCGGTAGCCATAGAACTGGTCGGTGGGCGGCCGCGCGACTTTGGCGCCCGCTTCGACCGCCTTCGCGACGACGCGGTCGGTGTCGTCCACTTCGAGGCAGAGTGCCACCGGCGTGCCGCCGATCGCGAGCGGGCTGCGGACGTTGATCTCCGGGAATTCGTCCGACAGCATCAGCTTGGAATTGCCGATGCGCAGCTCGGCATGACCGATCTTGCCGTCCGGCATCGCTAGACGCATCGTCTCGACCGCGCCGAAGACCTGTTTGTAGTGGTCGATTGCGCGCGCCGCGTCGGCGCAGGTGATGTAGACGGTCAGCGTCTGCGCAGTCTCGCTCATCGCTTCCTCCCTGGCTCTATCGGCTCGTGTTCGGTGCCGATCCCGAAAGTCGTGAACATGATCTCGGATGGCGCGTGGACGACGGAGCGGTGCCACACGCCGCGCGGCACGATGAAGGTTGCCTGCCCGCGCAATTCGACGCGGCGCTCGCCGCCAGCTTCGCGCAGAATGAAATCGACGGCGCCC
>DATAAP010000644.1:0-2561 GCA_036260035.1 Alphaproteobacteria bacterium
GACGAGAGCATCGCCCTCGTCTATTCGCGCTTCAATCATCCCAATGCCGAGATCCTGGAGGACCAGATCCTGCCGCTCGAACCGCAGGCGAAGCAGGCGCTCGTCTTCAATTCGGGCATGTCGGCGATCCATGCAGCGCTCGCCGCGTATCTGCGCCCGGGCGCGGCGATCGTCTACACGGTGCCGATCTATGGCGGCACGCAGAAGCTGATCCAGGCGGTGCTGGAGCCTTGGGGCGTAAAGGGGGTGCCGGTGCGCGCCGGCGACACCGTGGCGATGGAGAAGGCCATCGCCAAAACGAAAGACCTCGCGGTCGTGCTGATCGAGACCCCGGCCAATCCGACTCTCACCATGACCGACATCCAGCACGCAGCCGACTGCGCGGCGAAGCTGAGGACGCGGCCGCTGGTAATGGTCGACAACACGATGATGGGTCCGACGCTGCAGCACCCGTTCCTGCTCGGTGCTGACGTGGTGCTCTATTCGGCGACGAAATACCTGTCCGGCTTCTCCGACCTCATCGGCGGCGTGGCGCTCACCCGCGCAGTAGAGACCATGACGCCTATCCGCGGCCTGCGCAGCCTCTTCGGCACGATCCTGCAGCCCGACGAGTGCTGGATCCTCAACAGCCGGCTGCTGACCGTGGGCCCGCGCATCCGCCAGGCGACCGAGAGCGCACGACAGATCGTCGGGGCCCTAGCGAAGAACCCGAAGGTCGCGCGCATCTACTATCCGACGCAGTTCGAGGTCCCGGCGCAGATCCGCATCCGCGATGCGCAATGCGAGGGCCCGGGCGCGATGTTTTCCATCGAGCTGAAGGGCGGCAAGCGCGCCGCTTTCGATTTCCTGCGCCGGGTCAAGATCGCACGCAACGCGGTGTCGCTCGGCGGCGTCGAGACCCTCGTGTGCCATCCGAAGTCGACGACGCACTCGGGCTTCACTGTGGAAGAGTTCAAGACGGCCGGTGTCACCGACGCTTTGTTGCGCGTCTCGATTGGACTGGAGGATGCGCGCGACCTGCTCGCCGATTTCGAGCAGGCGCTCGGCTGATTCAGATTGCGAAACTGAACAGCAGGAGCTGGCCGGCGACGGCGATCGTCGAGATGCCGCCGAGCACGGCAGCATAAGCGGCGTCGTCGCTGCCGCAGAACTGCGCGATCCAGGACAGGACCCCTTGGGCGAGCGCCGTCACTGCGAGAATGTCGCCGGTGATCCGGAGCGCGAAAGTCGCCGGCACGCCGATGCCGATCGCCATCACCGACGCCGTCAGGACTGCGAGCGCCAGGCAGTACAGCGAGATACGGACGCATTCCTGGCGCGCGGTCCGGACTGCCTGCATGGAATCTCCCGTTCGCAGCCCCTGTACCAGCGACAGCGAGGCCCAGTGAACGTCAAGCAAGCAAAGTGCCATATGCGATTGTGGCACTGGATCAAGGGCCTGACGCAGGCGCGGATACAAGCCTGTAAAGAAAATGGACGCTTCGCTATGGTCCCAGCAACCTCATCACGACACTACCGCGCCTCTGCACAATGACTGCGCCTGCCAGCACTGACCGTCCTATCCTTGGCGTGATCGCTGTCGTCCGACGTGGTGACCAGGTTCTCCTGGCGCAGCGCTCGCGCGGCACCTACACCGGCAAGTGGGGCTTTCCGGGAGGCCATGTCGAACGCGGCGAAACCATCGTTGAAGCCGGATTGCGCGAGCTCGCGGAGGAGACGGGCGTGGTCGCGGCGCCACGTGGCGTGCTGGGCCATCTCGACGTCATGGCGCGCACGGACGACGGCGCCGTGCTTTTCCACTACGTGCTGCTGCCAGTGCTGGCCGACTGGATCTCAGGCGAAGGTGTCGCCGCCGACGACGCGGCGGCCGTGCGCTGGATCACGCTGGAAGACATGGCGGCTGGGGTCCTGCCGCTGCTGCCCGATGTGGAGCGGATCGCGCGCGAAGCGCTGTCGCCTCAGACGAGATAGCCGAGCCGGAAGCCGCCCCAGTGGCGCCCCTGGACCGTGATCGGCGCCGAAACATCCTTCATCAGCGCGAACTTGCCGCCGCCCATATCGCGCCGATAGGTCTGCACTAGGAACGGCTTGGTGTTGCGGCCGGCAGCGAGGCCAACGCGGTCATTGAAGATGCGGCGGTTGCGGCAGTTCGCCGTGTTCCATGCCACGTCGCTGCCCTGCGGCTGCGAGAACTTGCGGTTATGCGTCGGCAGGTACCCGTTGCGGTCCAGCGCCGCGCCGAAGACGATCTTCGGGTCCGAAGCGAGGATCGGTTCCTGGATCTCCGGCAGCGCACGGTCGGTCAGCGCGACGAACCTCGTCATGAACTGCTGCGGGTTGGTCCCGGCGATCGGCTTATAGTCCTCGTCAAACAGATCGACGAGCGAGACCTCGCCTTTGGCGAGGGCCTGCTCGAAGCGCTCGGCGATTCTGGCAGCCGCTTCTTGCACGACCCGGATCAGCGGCGTGTCGACCGTCTCGATGCCGGAGGCGGCGGTGAGCTGGATCAGCGCCTCGCCGACGCTGAGCAGGTTGTTGATGCGGTCCCGCGCGGCCTGGAG